>DMSR01000080.1 GCA_003457145.1 Bacillus sp. (in: firmicutes) | reverse complement strand
GGTAATTGGCCAAGGGTTAGTAGATAAGGTATACGCTGAGATGGTGGCAATCACTGGTATTGGGGAAGCATCAAAACAGGAAATCAAAGATGCGGCTGCGCAAAACTTAAATCCGCTGCAACGAGCGATCAAAACGCTTGCGGATATATTTATTCCGATTTTGCCAGCGATTGTTACAGCAGGTCTATTGATGGGTATTAACAATATTCTTACTGGAAAAGATATCTTTTTTGAGGGTCAGGCACTTATTGATGTATACACAGGCTGGGNNNNGTTAATAAATTTGGCGGGAATCCGCTTCTTGGTATCGTACTAGGTCTTATGCTCGTGCACCCTGACTTATTGAATGCATGGGGTTACGGAGCTGCCCAGCAGGAAGGCAACATTCCAACATGGAATTTATTTGGACTGACAGTTGAAAAAGTTGGTTATCAAGGTCAAGTATTGCCTGTATTGCTTGCCTCATATGTACTTGCGAAAATGGAGATTTTCTTGAAGAAGAGGATTCCGGATGCATTCCAGCTGCTGACGGTCGCACCAATTGCTTTACTGGTAACAGGTTTTNNTTCATTGTTATTGGGCCAATTACATTTACAATCGGTAATTTAATTACTGACGGCGTGGTAGGAATCTTTGATGCAGTTCCGATTCTTGGAGGTTTGATTTACGGTGCCCTCTACGCACCGCTCGTAATTACAGGAATGCACCATACATTCCTGGCAGTTGACTTACAATTGATCGGTACGATTGGCGGTACGTTCTTATGGCCAATGGTCGCGCTTTCTAATATTGCACAAGGGTCAGCAGCATTCGCGATGATGTTTGCAGACAAGAATAATGAAAAATTGAAAGGTTTGTCATTAACATCAGCAATATCGGCATGGCTTGGTATTACTGAACCGGCTATGTTCGGAGTGAACTTGCGTTATAAGTATCCATTCTTTGCGGCAATTACTGGTTCGGCTATCGCCGGCATTGTTATAACAATGCGTGGTGTCCTTGCTCCATCGATTGGTGTAGGCGGCCTGCCAGCGTTCCTGTCAATTTTCACAGAATTCTGGGGCATTTTCTTCATCGGAATGGGTATTGCACTGGTCGTTCCATTCGTCTTGACCTTTGTCATGGCTAAAACAAGAAAGAAAAAAGAGGCATAGAGCAACTAGTGAGAGTTAATCCTGATGGAGGTGCAAATTTTAAATGACTGAACCATGGTGGAAAAAGGCTGTTGTCTATCAAATCTACCCAAAAAGCTTTTATGACACAACCGGAAATGGAACAGGAGACCTTCCGGGGATTATCGCCAAGCTTGATTATTTAAAAGAACTGGGCGTGGATGTTATTTGGCTAACGCCAATCTATGATTCGCCCCAGCGTGATAACGGCTACGATATAAGCGACTATTATAAAATCTATGAAGAATACGGCACGATGGAAGACTTTGACCGGTTATTGGACGAAGCCCACAAACGAGGCATCAAGCTGATTATGGATATCGTCGTGAACCACTCATCAACAGAGCATGAGTGGTTCCAGGATGCCAGGCGATCCAAGGAAAGCCCTTACCGGAACTATTATATTTGGAAGGATCCAAAGGAAGACGGAAGCGCCCCTACTAACTGGGAGTCAAAGTTCGGCGGGAATGCATGGGAGTATGATGAGGAAGCTGGCCAATACTATTTGCATTTATTTGATGTGACACAGGCGGATTTGAACTGGGAGAATGAGAAGCTCCGAACTGAAGTGTATGATATGATGCATTACTGGTTCAAAAAGGGTGTCGATGGTTTCAGACTTGATGTCATAAACCTGATCTCGAAGAACCAGGACTTCCCTGATGATGATGGTTCGGTGCCTCCAGGTGACGGCCGGAAATTTTACACGGATGGCCCGAAAATCCATGAATATTTGAAGGAAATGAATCGCGAGGTTTTTTCAAAGTATGACAGCATGACGGTAGGTGAAATGTCATCTACCACAATCGAGAACTGCATCAAATATTCAAATCCAGAGAGAAATGAATTAAGTATGACTTTCAATTTCCATCATTTAAAAGTCGATTATTTGAATGGAGATAAATGGAGTCTTACTGACTTTGATTTTCTGGGTTTGAAGAGAATCCTGTCATTATGGCAGCTGGAAATGCACAAAGGCGGCGGCTGGAACGCATTATTCTGGTGCAATCACGACCAGCCGCGGATCGTTTCAAGATATGGAAATGATCAGGAGTATCACCGGGAATCGGCTAAAATGCTGGCTACATCAATCCATATGATGCAGGGAACACCTTATATTTATCAAGGTGAAGAAATAGGGATGACCAACCCTTATTTTGAAAAAATCGAAGATTATCGTGATGTTGAATCATTGAATATTTATAAGATCAAGCGGGCAGAAGGTATAGCTGAAGAAAAAATACTTGAGGTTTTACAAAGCAAATCCAGGGACAACTCACGGACACCTGTCCAATGGAATGATGAGGAGCATGCAGGTTTTACAAAAGGGACTCCCTGGATCGATGTAGCTGGGAATTACCAGAAATTGAATGTCAAGAATGCGCTAGCTGATAAAGGTTCGGTTTTCTATCACTATAAACAGCTAATTGAGCTAAGAAAGCAGTACGATATCATTACTTATGGGGATTACGAGCTGATTCTTGAAGACCATGAGAATATATTCGCTTATATCCGGAATGGTGTGAACGAGAAGCTTCTAGTCGTCAATAATTTTTATGGGAAAGATACGGTTTTCGAGCTTCCAGGTCATGTTGACCTTGATGGATATTACGGGGAAGTTTTGATTTCGAATTATGATGATTCAAGCATAGAAGTGTCGAGGATAGAATTACGTCCTTATGAATCAGTAGTTATTTATTTGAAGAAATGATCGCATGCAGGACGGCGGGGGAATGATTCCATTCGCCGTCTTTTTTGCGTTTCCAGCAGATGGAAAAAGTAGTGATTATCGGCTGTTTCGTAGTGATTATCAGGAAAAACGTAGTGAATAGCATTCCTTTCATAGAGATTATTGTGCAAATCGTAGTTATTATGATGACTTTCGTAGAGATCCGAAAAAATAGCACGATGAAAATTGGTATTAGAGTACCTTACCGGTGTGCTAAAGCATGTTTGAGGCTCGTTTCATGGTGGAAAAAACTAAAAGTAAACTAAAAACGAAACGAGGTCTGCGAAATGATCCAAATTCAGTCTAATATAGAGGGTAAACAATTCACTGTTGGCGAGCTTAAGAAAACACTAGAACCGATGGGATTCACGATAGGAGGCAATTGGGAATATGACCATGGCTTTTATGACTATAAAATGAATGACGACCACGGTGATCAACAATATGTACGTATCCCATTTCAATCAGCTGGAGGGGCACTGGACGATGAAGGCACGATCATTGAAATCGGAACACCATTCCTGCTAGATCACCAGTTCCAGACAGAGGTTGATGAGGAGGGAAACATCGGAGCGCTGTCAGGTTCCTTCAATCAGTTTAAAGAGCCTTATGACAAAGATGCTCCGCTCCCTGAAAAGTATGTAGAACGAGGGAAATCAGTGGTAGAGAGGGCCGAACGTGCATTGCTTGAAGGATAGATAAGCAAGACTTTTATTGCCAGGCAGTTTCCAAAAAGGAAGCTGCCTTTTCTTATAGCCAAGAATGTATTCCAATAAAAATCTGAAAAATGCTATACTAGTTAACAAAGTTTTTCAATCGGAGCGTGAATATGGCAATGGAACACAAATTATATTACCAAGATCCTTATCTATACAGTTTTTCTGCTGAACTGGCCAGGCAGGAAAAGGACGAGTCCGGACGTTTATATGCTGTTTTATCGAAGACGGCTTTCTATCCAACAGGTGGCGGTCAGCCGTTTGATATTGGTACATTGAACGGAGTTCATGTCGTAGATGTCGAAGAAGTCGACGGTGAAATCAGACATTACATAAATGATTCGCTGAGTGATAGGAAAACAATAGAGGATTGTTGATTGGAATCGANNCCACATGCAGCAGCATTCCGGACAGCATATTTTATCAGCGGCCTTCGAGCAGTTATTTGGATACAAGACGGTCAGCTTCCACCTCGGCAAAGAAACTCTGACAATCGACTTAGTTGCGGAAAATATTTCAGCGGAGGAAGTGGAACAGGCCGAGAAGCTTGCAAACGAGGTGATCCTTGAAAACCGTCCTATTATCTGCAAATGGGTCAGTGAGGATGATTTGAAGCAATACAGCCTTAGGAAGGAGCTTTCCGTATCCGATAATATCAGGCTCGTCATCATCCCGGATTTCGATTATAACGGGTGCGGTGGGACGCATCCAAGCAGTACTTCTCAGGTAGGAGCACTTAAAATATTGGGTTGGGAACGGCAGAAGAAGAAAGTTCGCGTAGAGTTTGTCTGCGGAAATCGTGTATTACGGCAGCTCGGACAAAAGCATTTAGTCCTGCAGCAGCTTACAGCGGCACTCAATGCACCGGAACAGGACATGTTGGATGCTGTAAACCGTTTGCTAGAGAACCGGAAAAGTCTTGAGAAATCAATGGAAGAAACTAAAGACCTGCTCTTGACATACGAGGCGAAAGAGATAGTTGAAAAAGGCGGCGGGAAAGTCATAAGCCAGGTCTTTCAAAACAGGAGCATTCAGGAGCTGCAGAAATTAGCGCGGGTGCTTGTTCTGGAATCTGAAGCTACAACCTTCCTTCTCGTCACAGAAAATGAAAATAAACTTCAGTTTGTCTTTGCGAGAGGGAAGGATGCGGAAGGAAATATGAAAGCATTAGCAGCAGCAGCTTTATTATTGATAAATGGAAAGGGTGGAGGGAATGAATCCTTTGCACAGGGTGGAGGAGAATTATTGATGCAAGGAGATCAATTTCTTACCTTTTTAGCTGAAAAATTAAATTAGGTGATTAGACTTCAGGTTTGTGAACATTTTGTTGGTAATCCTTTGTGAGTATAAGTAAAAGGACTTGGTTAAAAAGTAGCTATTTTTGCAAAAATTGAAGTGTTTTATTCTACTATGGATCTTCAATACCCATAGGTCAGTACTTTTAACCTGTTTTTCCCTACCAATTCGGCTGATAATGTAAAAATTACCATTTAAAAAAAGGTTTAACTCCCTCATAATGAAATTCAACCAGAGAAACTAGGGGGAATCAGAATGTTTGATGTTGAAAAAGGATCTGTAGAAGAAGCCATTATGATCCTGCAAAATCTCGGTTTAAAAGTGAATGAATATGAGAAAACGAATTCAATGAT
>DMSR01000218.1 GCA_003457145.1 Bacillus sp. (in: firmicutes) | reverse complement strand
CAGTGACGATTTCAAGGTTTGCCTACTATTATGACGCTTTTTCAGAAATTCTATTAAAAGGAATTAAGCATTTGCCAGTGGTCGATCACGGCAAGATTTGCGGAATCGTAACCCTGACCGACCTGCACCGGAAAAAGAATGATAGTGTCATGAAAACGATCAAGAAAATAGAGGAGGCAAATGAAAAAAGCCTGGCGGATGTTAAAGCAGCAATCTATGAAATTACCGAGACGTTGATCAAAGACCGGGTTCCCGTATTTGCCTTGCTGGATATTATCACAAAATTATATGATCGGCTAATTACGCGTGCAGTAGAGCTGTCAGTAGAGTCACTTCAAAACAAGGGGCTTGAGCTGCCGGTACCATTTGCTTTCTACCTTATGGGCTCAGGCGGACGCGGTGAACAATTCATGCTGACTGACCAGGATCATTTCCTCGTTTATGGAGAAACAAATGACCATGACTATTTTGAAAAGCTAGGGAAGGAATTCACAAACAAGCTTGAACAAGCAGGGTACGCCCGCTGCAAGGGATTGATGATGTCAAGTGAGCAGCAGTGGAGGGGGTCGGTCCTGCAATGGCAGGACCGGGTCAGACGCTGGATGCTCCAGTCCACCAATGAGAATCTCCTGCTGGCGCAGAACTTCTTCTCCTGCCGATTCGCTGCCGGCAGCGATGACCTAAATAATGAGTTCGAGGAAAAAATCGAGGAGCTGCTGGAACGGTCAAAAATCTTTCTCTACCGAATGGTCCAGGCCGAAAGGGAACATGAAATCCCCACACTCGATGAACCAATCAGGGCAATCTTCAAAATGGGCCGAAAAAGCATAGATATGAAAAAAGAAATTCTATTCCCTTTCCATCACAGCCTGCAGATACTATCGCTATATTACGGAGGCATCCCGGGGACACCCATTGAAAAAATCTCGTATCTAAAAGAAAACCGCCTACTCACCGAAGGATTCGCCGATGATTTAAAGCAAGCCATCAGTCATGTCCTTGACCTATATATCAGGCAAAGGTGGGGAAATAAAGGCGGAAGCTCACTCCTGACCTTCGCAACAATGTCCACAAGGCAAAAGGACGAACTGATCCTTAGCCTTCGTACATTACGAGAGATGCAAGGCCAGGTATTTGCAAGGTTTTCGATTTAATTTAGCTAACCCAACAATATACAAGACTAGCTATCCTATAAATTCGGTTAGTTCTAGTGAAAAGAAAACTTTTTAAAAAACAAGTTGAGCGGCCTGTAGCATAACAAAACATTTGCAGTTTAGGACATTGATAGAATCCAGATCATTACATTCGTGTTAGTCCAGCTATGAAAGGAGGAGACATGTTCTTTCAACGCAAAAATATTTCCTGTCCGCTAAGCTACGAAAAGATTCCTTTATCGACTCCAATCGATGCGCTTACCTTCATCGTTTTCGACACGGAAACGACGGGTTTCCAAGTAGCGACAATTGATAGACTTATTGAGATTGGCGGGGTTCCGGTTAGAGGATTGAAAGTAGAAGAGTCAGACCGGTTCCAGACATATGTAAATCCGACACGACAAATTTCTCGGGAAATAATTGAATTGACATCAATCACAAATGAAATAGTCGCTGAATCGCCAGTTGCTGCAGATGCGATTTCCCAGTTTTTTGACTATGTGGAATCACACGAAGCAGTCTGTTTGGTTGGTCATTATGTCAGCTTTGATGCGGTTGTTTTGAAAAGCGAGCTCAAGCGTGAAAAAGTGGCACTTAAAAAGCTGTTCACCATCGACACTCTCGACTTGATCGGCTTTATTGCCCCGTCCTATGACATGCGAGACCTCGAACGGTACGCAATGGCCTTTGGCACCCGCATCTATGACCGCCACAGTGCAATTGGAGATGCCTTGACAACAGCTTATCTGTTCACTGAGCTACTCCAGCAATTCAAGGACAGAGGATTTTCGACGTGGGGAGAGCTCATCAATGCAACAGACAGCCAGGGGAGATCATTGCTGTTTTGAAAGAAGACCAGAATCTGTAAAGGATTACTTACTTCAAAACAGACATGGTCTACTTGTGAAAAATCGGCTTATTTTCACTTTGAATGTCTTTGACAATGAAGTCTATCTTTTTGGATAGGCTTTTTTGTTTTCTTTGAATGATCGATAGGACCGAGGAAAGATATTCCGAAATGATGAAAGTCTTCAAACTTACAGCCCAAAAAGAAAGAACCCCTGGATTCCCAAGGGTTCTCAATTAATTAATTTATATTGATCACAGCACCATTTTTATGAGTGATGAATAGCTCGTAGCCTGATAATTCCTGATATTTACTTGCGGTTCCATAGGCTACCTTCAATGGAATGGATTTTCCGTTCGTGTCAAACTCGACGGTGAAATTATCTGCTGCTCCTGTGACGGTTGCTGTCATGGATTCAGTTTCACCTGGGATAACGAGCTGCTGCCCAATCAAGACCATATCTTTTTCCAAAGAATTGGCTGCTTTTAATTCTTTTATGCTTATATCGAACCGTTTGGAAATATTATAAAGGGTGTCACCGGGATTGACGGTATAAGTACTCTCTTCGGATTCATAAAAATGGGTAGGTACATTCAAGGCTTGTCCGACTTTGATGGTCTCGCCTGCCAATTGATTTTCTTTGATCAAATCGCTGACGCTCACGCCGTACTCCTTAGCCAAAGCGAAGAGGGTATCCCCTTTTTGAACAATATAAATTCCTGCTTCGTTTTCGGCTTGGACTGAAGGGACCTCTAACGTCTGCCCTGCTTTGATGACATCAGATGAGAGCATATTGACCTCCTGAAGCTTTGCAACGGAGGTATCGAATTGATTAGCCAGGCTGTAAAGTGTATCGCCCTTTTTTACAGTATAGACTGCTCCGCAAGCCTCCGATTTCTTTTGGGCGACGCCAAAAATCATCGCTGTCGCAAGTGACCCTGCCAGTGCGACTCCAATTGTCTTTCTCCGCCTTTTCAGCGAGGCTTTTCGTTTTTGATCTCTGATTCGTTGTTTTCTTGTATGTCTGTAGGTAATCAATTTTTTTCTCCCCCAATAAAAAATAACTCCTCAACAAAATTCGTCAATAAATACGTTTTTTTGTCCTGAAAGTGGGTATAGAGGAAAGTTTTTCTTAAAAAAATAAACAAAGAATTGTTTCTAAATAATTTATTTTTTTAAAAAACTTCAAGATACCTTGTCCCTATTGCTTTTTTCGTGCATATATCCTCAACCAAGCTAATAAAATGTTACAAACCTGACAAAGAGAGTGTTTGAGGTGAGGAGTCGTTTGAAGACTATGAGTATTCAGCTGGAGACATGATTAATCTTCGTAATTTCCAGAAGGAATTTCCTTCTGCCGCATTTGAAAGCAGCCCTATGCGGAAAACAGTATTTGCCGATGATGAAAGCGAGTCTCATTTCACACTTCTCACATCCAATTTAGGGAGGGCGAGTGGTGTGCACGATTACATCAAAGAGAGAACAATCAAGATTGGAAAGTATATCGTGGAGACGAGAAAAACAGTTCGCGTCATAGCGAAGGAGTTTGGCGTATCCAAAAGTACAGTCCATAAAGACCTGACAGAAAGATTGCCTGAAATTAACCCTGACCTTGCAAATGAAGTAAAAGAGATCCTCGATTATCATAAATCAATTCGCCACCTAAGAGGCGGAGAAGCAACCAAAATGAAATACCGCAAAGAGGAAAGGGAAGAAGAGCCAGTGAAGTGAAAAGAAACGGAAACATAAATCAAGCGGAATGGAGGGACCGTAATTCAGCTGTGCACTAAGTGAGATCAATATAATAAATGCCCAGCTTAGATTGAGAAAAGCCGGGCATCGCCATAAAAGGCGTGTGTGATTCTGCTCTATACAAAAGCGGAGGCTGCCGCCTTTTTATCTTGCCAGGGATTGGACAAGGTACCTGGCAGTACATTCTTTTCTATTGTTAACTTACCTTACCTATTATTGACGATGCCTGCCTTTCACTACCCCACCAATAATACATTTCCATATTTTAAAGCCTCTAAGACAAATTTCCTCAATGTCCGCCAAATTTTTCATCAACCAGTTACTTATTTACCATCGTTGTGATAAAATAAACAATTAGGGTGGAATATGGTTCGCAGATTGCGGCGGCGTCTGTATATTCTCGAACATCGTGGTCTATTTCGGTAGATATGACTTCACGTCACAAGTGAAAACGAGGCTTAATCAGCCGCAGCCAGCCATTTGTCAAGGAGGATAAAAACAGTATGTTTGCTAGGGATATTGGGATTGACCTTGGTACTGCCAATGTGTTGATTCATGTAAAAGGCCGAGGAATTGTATTGAATGAGCCGTCTGTTGTGGCAATTGATAAGAACACGAATAAGGTTTTGGCTGTTGGGGAAGAAGCGCGCAAAATGGTCGGGCGTACGCCTGGCAATATCGTAGCAATTCGCCCTTTGAAGGATGGAGTCATCGCAGATTTCGATGTAACGGAATCCATGCTTAAATACTTTATCAATAAACTGAATGTAAAAGGCTTCTTGTCCAAGCCACGCATCCTGATCTGCTGCCCGACGAACATTACAAGCGTTGAGCAAAAAGCAATCAAGGAAGCAGCTGAAAAGAGCGGCGGCAAGAAAGTTTATCTTGAAGAAGAGCCCAAGGTCGCTGCAATTGGCGCAGGCATGGATATTTTCCAGCCGAGCGGAAATATGGTCGTCGACATCGGCGGCGGTACCACCGAGATCGCCCTGATTTCCCTGAATGGCGTGGTCTATGCCGAGTCCGTTCGCGTCGGCGGCGACCGCTTCGACGAAGCCATCATCACTTACGTGCGCCGCAACTACGGTTCGCTGATCGGTGAA
>DMSR01000068.1:305-4428 GCA_003457145.1 Bacillus sp. (in: firmicutes) | reverse complement strand
CGGCCCGAATGGAGTAGGAAAGTCAACCTTGTTAAAGACGATTGTGGAGAAACTTCCTTCAATGGGAGGCAGCATCCACTATGGCTCCAATGTGTCTATTGGATACTATGACCAGGAACAGGCCGCACTTAGCTCGAATAAGAAAGTGTTAAATGAACTCTGGGATGACTATCCGCTTAAATCGGAGAAAGAAATACGGACGGTCCTTGGAAATTTCTTATTTTCTGGCGATGATGTCCTTAAAGTTGTCTCTACCTTGAGTGGTGGCGAGAAGGCACGGCTTGCCCTAGCCAAGTTTGCTCGAAAAAGCCAACTTTTTAATTTTGGGGATGAACCTACCAACCATTTGGACCTGGACAGCAAGGAAGTACTTGAAAATGCGTTGATTGATTATCCTGGCACAATTCTTTTCGTATCGCATGACCGTTATTTCATCAACCGCATCGCAACAAAGGTCCTAGAGCTCAATCGAAAAGGTGCAACAGAATTCCTTGGGGACTATGATTACTTCATTGAGAAAAAGCTGGAGCAGGAAGAACTCAAAGCTTTAGCTGCCCTAGAGGCAAAAGCGACGAATACAATTGCCAATGACTCGGCGAAGCAGGACAAGAATTCCTACCAGCAGGATAAGGAAGCCAAGAGGCTAGAGCGACAACGTAAACGCCGGATGGAGGAAGTCGAAACGGCCATCGAAGAGCTTGAGCTAGAGGTTGCAGAATACGAAGAACGATTATGCGACCCAAACGTCTTCCAGGACCACGAAAAAGCTGCTGAATACACTAGCAAAATAGAAAAAGCCAAAGAGAAGCTCGAAGAATTAATGGAAGAGTGGACAGAGCTTGCATAGGCATCAATATAATGGACCGGGCACGGGTGCCCGGTTCATTTATCGCCTAACGTAAAATATTTGTCGGCAATATTCGCTAAAATCCTTTTCAATTCCTCAAAAATCCACAAAAAAGCCCCAGAATAGATCCGGGACTTTTTATTCACAAAGTTATTCACATACCAAAGACTTATTTACTGCTTATCCAGAGACTTTTCCACATTATCCACAGAAACAGCTATTTTTATCCACATTGTCCACATATTTGTACGAATTACGCCACCTTATCCACAGGTAAACTTGATTTTTCTTATTTCTATCTGCCATTATTGTGGATAGTTATCTCTAAACCCGGATTCCCGTTTAAAGTCAGGTCTGAGCGCGCGCCTTTTTCATATAGCACACTTCCAACAGCTGCAATCATCGCTGCATTGTCTGTACATAATGATAGCGGANNCAGGTCAGCAAATGCGGTTGTCAAAGTCTCTCTCAACCCTTTATTGGCTGCCACTCCGCCAGCAAGAAGTACTTGATTCACATCATATTGTCTTACAGCCTTAAGTGTTTTTGTTACAAGGACATCAATCACGCTCTCCTGAAAACTCGCCGCCAAATCGGCAGGTACAATTTCTTCCCCTCGCTGCTGGGCGTTATGCACGACATTGATTACGGCGGATTTCAATCCGCTGAAGCTGAAATCATAAGACCCTTCCTCGAGCCATGCACGCGGCAGGTTAATAGTAGCTTGTCCTTCATGCGCCAGCCTGTCAATATGAGGCCCTCCGGGATATGGAAGGTTCAGTGTCCGTGCAACCTTATCATACGCTTCTCCGGCTGCATCGTCCCTTGTTTCGCCTATTACCTCAAAGTGACCATGTTCTTTCATATAGACCAGTTCCGTGTGGCCTCCTGAAACAACTAGTGAGATCAGCGGAAATTTCATTTCAGTCACGAGGCGGTTGGCATAAATATGGCCTGCTATATGATGGACGCCAATCAGAGGAATATTATTCGCAAATGCTAATGCCTTAGCTGCATTCACTCCAATTAACAATGCTCCAACTAGTCCAGGACCTTCCGTCACCGCTATTGCATCCAAATCCTTAATTTCAACACCTGCCTGCGCCAATGCCTCTTCCAAAATTATCGTAATCTGTTCCACATGATGCCGTGAAGCAATCTCAGGAACAACCCCGCCAAATCTTTTATGGCTCTCGATTTGCGAAGCCACCACATTGGCAAGAATCTCCCTTCCATTTTTAACTATTGCCACTGCTGTTTCATCACAGCTAGTTTCAATGCCCATTATTAATTGATCTTTCATTGTCATTATAAATTCACCCACATTACTAAAGCATCCTCCAGATTATCCGTATAGTACTGCTTTCTGATAGCGCCATCTTCAAAGCCGAATTTCCGGTATAGAGCCTTAGCCCTTTCATTGCTTACTCTGACCTCCAAAGTCATCCTTAGTGCACCCTGATTCCTCGCAAGCTCGATTACCTTTGTTAACAGCGCTTCACCAAGCTTCATTCCGCGGTATTCAGGCAGGAGTGCAATATTAGTGATATGCGCTTCATCCACAATGATCCAAACGCCACAATAGCCAACCACTTTTTGATCCAGTTCAACAACAAGATAGTGGGCAAACTGATTTTTTGTCAATTCATTATAAAAAGCTTCACTGCTCCATGGCGTCGCAAAAGAATTGACTTCCACCTCAAGCACCTCAATTAGATCTTCTTCAGTCATTTTACGGAAAGTTATCGTTTTATTCATTTCATCTTCTCACTTATTTATTATTCCCTTGTGTCTTTAACCAGTTTGCTTCTGCCTCAGCCATCCGAATGTAATTAGGGACAAATGCATGAAGGTCAACACCCTCTTTGTCACGGCCTAATAAAGCCAGTTCAGCCGGACGAGGATTATGCTCTGTAATTGCCGCAAAAACTGCCTTATCTCCGAGCCCTTCCTTAATGATATTCTCATGAAGGTGCAGGTCATTTCCTGTGAATAAAATTCTCCTGTCCAATTCATTCAACGCCCGGACCCAGTCTGAATTTATTACGAGCTGATCCTCTTTTACTGTCTGTAAAAGTTGATTCTCAAACTTATATAACCCGGTATATATCTGCCCTCTTCGCGCATCGGTGAGCGGGGAAATATACCCTTCGAAATACCTTCCTGCAGATGCTGCTGAAACCTCAAGACTTGAAATTCCTGATAGTGGAATGTTTAGACTCCACGCAAGTGTCTTTGCAATGGTGACCCCTATACGCACTCCTGTGTATGAACCAGGACCCTCAGCAACCACAACCTTGGATAAATCCCCGGGCTTGACGCTGCATTCTTCCATTAAGGTCTGAATCGCCGGCATCACCCGTACAGAATGGTTCTTCTTAATGTTCGAAATATACTCACCCAAAACAGTATCGTCATCCAAAAGGCCAATCCCAAGTACATAATTGGACGTATCAATAGATAATACTTTCATTTAAAAAATCTCCTTACACAATTCTTCATACCGCTCACCTTTCGGATCAGCAACGATTTTCCTCGAACCATCACTCTCCAGGGAAATTTGCAGCAGCAGCAATTCCTCAGGAAGTTGCGCTTCGATCAAGTGGGCCCACTCAACGACAGTGACACCGTTACCTTCAAAGTATTCTTCAAACCCGAGATCTTCAAACGCGTCAGCCACTCGATATACATCCATATGATAAAGAGGAAGCCTTCCCTTGTACTCCTTTATGATCGTAAAGGTTGGACTGTTCACATTCCGAGTGATTCCCAAGCCCTCAGCAAGGCCTTTAGTGAAAGTTGTCTTCCCTGCACCTAAATCCCCCTCAAGCGCAATAACATCTCCCGGCTTAAGAAATCCTGCCATCCTTTTTGCAAAACTCTTTGTAAGCTCAGGCTCATTTGATTTTAATTGATAAGTTGCCATATATAATCACCTTTATGAATTCTACTTAGTTTCCTTAAAATGCTTCATTCTGAGCTGTTTTCACCCCGATTGTTACTTGTGAAAAATACATTTTGTATTATTTTACCCTTATTCCAAGGTTCCTTAACAAAGAACATGGGATGTACAGGCAACACGGTTACGAAAAGAACCCAATAAAAAAACCTTAGGATGCCTCCCAAGGATGACTATTCTATATGTAGTGTACACGATTTAAACGGAAGGGGCAAAAAAACCATCCACACTCCTATTTTAGACAATAAAAAAAACGAAACATCGTTTCGTTTGCGAATTTCTATTAATCTCGAAAAATGGCGGTCCCGACCGGGATC
>DMSR01000068.1:0-273 GCA_003457145.1 Bacillus sp. (in: firmicutes) | reverse complement strand
CTACCGAACTGCTCCACCCCGCGACAATAATAATAAAAAAATTTGTTTATGCTTAAAGCTTGTAAGTTACTGTCCCGATCTCAGGATGCATAATCAAGATGCAGCTCAATCGGTACAACTCGCAGCGGATTCTGGGAAGTAACGCTTGTTGCTCCACCCCGCGACAATAATATTAATACCTTTAAACAGCCCGGCGGCGTCCTACTCTCACAGGGGGAAACCCCCAACTACCATCGGCGCAAAAGGGCTTAACGATCGTGTTCGGCATGGGAA
>DMSR01000404.1 GCA_003457145.1 Bacillus sp. (in: firmicutes) | reverse complement strand
AGTGGGATCAGCACAGGCAAACTATTACTGCCACTGAAATGTCAGTGGGCCAGCATGCAAAAAGCCAGGACTTTGAGCCTGTATACGCCGTAAAGGGAAAAATGACTGTAAAGACGCTCAGAAGGCTGATTAAGCTTGCTTTTTCGCAATATGGCCATGAACTAACAGAAATCTTGCCGGCAGAGCTCCTTCAGAAATATAAGCTGCTTAATCGCAGGGATTCTTTAAGAATCATGCATTTACCAGCTGGTGCAGATGAAATGAAACAAGCAAGAAGAAGGTTTGTTTATGAAGAATTTTTATTATTCCAGCTTAAGATGCAGGCATTAAGAAAAATTGAGCGTGAGCAGACACCGGGTATACAAGTTTCATATCACTTAGAGCAGCTTAAAGAGTTTATCGGTAAACTGCCATTTCCGTTGACCGGAGCGCAAAAAAGGGTTGTTAACGAAATTCTAGGCGATATGAAATCACCTTATCGGATGAACCGGCTACTCCAGGGGGATGTAGGTTCCGGGAAAACGGTTGTCGCTGCGATTGCATTATATGGAGCTAACACTGCAGGCTTCCAGGGGGCATTGATGGTCCCCACGGAAATCCTCGCTGAACAACATTCACAATCTTTAACTCAGCTGCTTGAGCCCTGCGGGGTTCGATGTGCACTGCTGACCAGCTCAGTCAAAGGTAAAAGGAGAAGAGAAATCCTTGAACTGTTAAAACAGGGCAAAATTAATGTGTTGATTGGTACACATGCACTTATACAGGATGAGGTAAATTTCAGCAATCTGGGACTTGTAATAACAGATGAGCAGCATCGCTTTGGCGTAGAGCAGAGACGTGTTCTTCGTGAGAAAGGAGAAAATCCTGATGTTCTCTTCATGACAGCTACACCAATTCCACGAACACTGGCGATTACTGTTTTCGGTGAAATGGATGTTTCTGTGATCGATGAAATGCCTGCGGGCAGAAAAACGATTGAAACCTACTGGGCCAAGCATGACATGCTCGATCGAGTCTTGGCCTTTATGGATAAAGAATTAATAAAGGGTCGGCAAGCTTATGTCATTTGTCCCTTGATTGAAGAGTCGGACAAGCTTGATGTCCAAAATGCAATTGATGTCCATAGCTCTTTAAGCGTTTATTTTCAGAATCGGTATAAAATTGGATTGATGCACGGGCGACTCCCTTCCGATGAGAAGGATCAAGTGATGAAGGCCTTCAGTGACAATGATATTCAGGTGCTCGTTTCTACAACTGTAGTGGAAGTAGGCGTGAATGTTCCTAATGCGACGGTTATGCTGATTTACGATGCAGAGAGGTTTGGGCTTGCCCAGCTTCACCAGCTGAGAGGCCGGGTCGGCAGGGGCAGTGACCAATCTTATTGTATATTGCTTGCTGATCCGAAAAGCGAGGTTGGTAAAGAGCGGATGAAAATCATGTCTGAAACAAACGACGGTTTTGTTTTAAGTGAAAAGGACTTGGAGCTCCGGGGCCCAGGAGACTTCTTTGGTAAAAAACAAAGCGGTCTTCCTGAATTCAAGGTGGCAGATATGGTCCATGACTATCGCGCACTGGAAACAGCCAGGAATGACGCATCACTATTAGTTCAATCAGCAGCTTTTTGGCAGAGTGAAAAATTTAGGGACCTTCGTGATTATTTACGCCAGACGGGTGCTCTTGCCAGTGAAAAGCTGGATTGATTGGAGAGATGTCTGCATTTTTCTGAGAGAGTAATAGATTTAGAAAAGCGGATTCTACAGGATCTGCTTTTCTTAAGTTCCTTAGCAGCTATGAGCAATAGCAGTTCGAGGGTGTTTAAATATTTATTCTTGCAATCTAATTTCATAATCTATATACTACTATTAGTACCTAGTCTTAATAGCTCGGGCGGTGTTTTGATAATATGAAGCGAAACAAAAAAGAAAGACAGTCGATGTTGACTGATACCATAAAGGAAAATCCTTTTGTTACGGATGAAGAGCTTGCTGAGAAATTCACGGTAAGCATTCAGACAATCAGACTAGACAGGCTGGAATTATCAATTCCAGAATTGCGGGAAAGAATAAAAAACGTGGCTGAAAAACGGTTTGAAGACGAAGTCCGTTCTTTGCCTCTTGAAGAAGTAATAGGTGAAATAATTGATATAGAACTTGATAAAAGTGCCATTTCAATACTTGACATAAAGAAAGAGCATGTTTTTAAACGCAATAAAATCGCGAGGGGTCACCACTTATTCGCACAGGCGAACTCACTGGCAGTTGCTGTCATTAATGATGAGCTTGCACTTACCGCCAAGGCGAACATTCAGTTTACAAGGTCTGTTAAAGAAAATGAACGTGTCATCGCCAAAGCGAGAGTCATAAGTATTGACAGTGACAATGGCAGGACCCATGTTGAAGTGATGAGCTATGTAAACAGCGAACTTGTCTTTAAAGGCGAATTTCAGATGTATCGATCGAAAAATGAAAAGTAAGGGATGAAAGCAATGAAGCTTGCTATAGATGCAATGGGTGGAGACCATGCTCCTAAAGAAATAGTTCTGGGAGCTATGAAAGCGATTGAAAAATTCAGTGATGTACATATCGTCCTCGTGGGTGACGAGAAGAAAATCAGGGAACATCTAAATAATGAAGAGAGGATAGATATCCTCCATACAGAAGAAATGATTCTAGCTACGGATGAACCGGCAAGAGCCGTTCGCAGGAAGAAGACAGCTTCACTTGTTCTTGCTGCTCAACAAGTGGCAGATGGCCATGCGGATGCTTGCATTTCTGCTGGGAATACCGGAGCATTGATGGCAGCGGGCTTGTTTATAGTTGGTCGGATTGAAGGCATTGAGCGCCCTGCTCTTGCTCCGACACTCCCTACAGTTGGCGGAGAAGGATTCTTGCTGCTGGATGTTGGGGCGAATGCGGATGCGAAGCCTGAACATCTCGTTCAATATGCCATCATGGGCTCCGTATACAGCGAGAAAGCGAGAGGTATCTCACGTCCGCGTGTAGGTTTGCTTAATATCGGAACGGAAGAGAAAAAAGGCAATGAACTTGTAAGGAACACTTACGAATTGCTGAAGGATGCAGACATCAACTTTATCGGCAATGTGGAATCACGTGACTTGCTCGAGGGTGCTGCAGATGTTGTTGTAGCGGATGGATTTACCGGTAATATGGTATTGAAAACGATCGAAGGTACAGCAATGTCTATATTCAAAATGTTGAAAACAGCGCTGACTTCAAGCTTGAAAAGCAAGATGGCGGCTGCTGTCCTGAAGCCTGACCTGACAGTCCTCAAGAATAAAATGGATTATACAGAATATGGCGGTGCAGGACTGTTCGGACTGAAGGCTCCAATCATTAAAGCGCATGGATCATCAGATGCGAATGCTGTTTTCAATTCAATTCGCCAGGCAAGAGAAATGGTTGAAAAAGATGTATCCGGAACAATCAAAGCCGCAGTCGAAAAGAATTTGAGCGTAAAACTGTAAGGCTCATTCTTGTCCTGCAGTTAAGCAGCAAAATCAAGATCTTAATATAGGGAATTGATTGCGGTGTAAGTAATAGCACACTATTATCCCTATTCCGCATAATAACTTTGCGGAAAAACAAACTATATTGAGATAAAGGGGAATCTTTTATGGGTAAAATTGCGTTTTTGTTTCCTGGGCAAGGGTCGCAGACAGTAGGAATGGGGATGGCTCTGGCAGCTGCCGACCAATCAGTCTCGGAAACTTTTAAAAAAGCTGACGAAGTGCTTGGAGAAAGCTTGAGCAGCCTGATTTTTGAAGGTCCGCAGGAAAAACTCACCCAGACCAGTAACGCTCAGCCAGCGTTGCTTACTGCAAGTATCGCGGTACTGAGATATTTCAGCCAGTTTGGAATAAAGCCCGATTACACAGCGGGACACAGTCTTGGCGAATATTCTGCTTTGGTCGCTTCAAAGGCTATTTCGTTTGAGGATGCTGTATTAGCAGTTCGCAAACGAGGCGAGCTGATGGAAGAGGCGGTTCCGAATGGAGAAGGAACCATGGCTGCAGTTCTTGGAATGGACCGGGAAAAGTTAATGGATGTGACAGAAACAGTATCCAGTGAAGGTTTTCCAGTCCAGCTGGCTAACTTGAATTGTCCAGGACAAATCGTGATTTCAGGAACAACAAAAGGGGTAGAGGAAGCATCTGTAAAAGCGCGTGAAGCAGGTGCGAAGCGAGTTCTGCCGCTTAATGTAAGCGGGCCGTTCCACTCATCCCTCATGAAGCCAGCAGCCGAAAAGTTCGGTCCAGTGCTGGATAGCATTTCGGTTAATGATGCAGAGGTTCCAGTGATCGGTAATGTTACTGCAGATACAATGTCTGACGCAGCCGAAATCAAAAAAAGACTGATCGAACAACTCTATTCTCCCGTGTTATGGGAGGACTCTGTAGCTAAAATGATTGAGCTTGGAGTAGATACATTTATTGAGGTTGGTCCTGGGAAAGTCCTTTCAGGCCTGGTGAAAAAAGTGGACCGTTCGGCAAGGACTTTTGCAATATATGATGTGGAAACATGCGCTGCAGCAGTTGCTGCATTGAAGGAGGAAAAGGAATGAGACTTGAAGGGAAAGTGGCACTTGTAACGGGTGCATCTCGTGGTATCGGGCGTGAAATCGCCTTCGAACTCGCCAGGGAAGGTGCGTCAGTTGCAGTCAATTATGATGTGGAAACATGCGCTGCANNGTCAATTATGCTGGTAGTGAAGCGAAGGCCATGGAATTGGTTGATGAAATAAAAGCGATGGGCCGAGATGCATTTGCCATCCAGGCTGATGTCTCGAACTCCGACTCCGTGACGGGAATGGTAAAAGAAACTATTGATCGTTTCGGGAAGCTAGACATACTTGTCAACAATGCGGGTATAACAAAGGATAATCTGTTGATGCGCATGAAGGAATCCGAATGGGATGATGTGATAAACATTAACTTGAAAGGTGTTTTCCTTTGTACAAAAGCTGTAACGAGACAAATGATGAAACAGCGCAGCGGCAGAATCATTAATATTTCTTCCATTGTTGGCGTTAGCGGCAATGCAGGCCAAGCAAACTATGTGGCTGCAAAGTCCGGAGTTATCGGGCTGACGAAGACAGCTGCAAAAGAGCTTTCTTCTAGAGGAATTAACGTTAATGCAATTGCGCCTGGCTTTATCTCCACCGATATGACAGATAAATTGAATGAGGAAGTTAGGAGCGAAATGCTGAAGCAAATTCCGCTTGCCCGTTTTGGTGAACCAAAGGATATTGCCCGGACTGTCGTGTTCCTTGCATCTGAGGATAGTGCTTATATGACTGGGCAGACCTTGCATGTCGACGGCGGAATGGTAATGTAGTTTTTATGGGAAGCTAATATACAAGCACAATGTTGAATTTTGTTTTTTGGCTGATTGCAGCGGAAATCAGCAGGTATGCTAAACAAAGCTTCCAGGGAAAAAACATAAACTTTCCGAAAAAAGCAGGCGACCATTTATTATTTAGAGAAAATCATCTATAATTGCTTGAGGGGAGGTGAACGAGCATGGCAGATGTTTTAGAACGTGTAACGAAAATTATTGTTGACCGTTTGGGAGTGGATGAGTCTCAAGTAACTTTGGAAGCATCTTTTAAAGATGACCTTGGTGCTGACTCCCTTGATGTTGTTGAATTAGTTATGGAATTGGAAGACGAATTCAACATGGAAATCTCTGATGATGATGCTGAAAAAATCGCTTCAGTTGGTGACGCTGTAAACTACATAAATAGCCAAATATAACTGTTGGATTTGTTAAGAAGCTCCGTTTTATAAACGGGGCTTTCTTCTGTGAAAAAATGNNATGGACCTGGGAAAGACCCTTAAGTTTTTTTGCTTTATTACCGTTTTATTTTGTACACTGTTAGTAGTCTAGTCTGTAATAAAGCTTTTTTCGACAACTATATTGCTTTTATGCCATCAAACGAAAGCTTCTTTATAAAATTCATCCAAATGAATCGAATAGGAAGATGGCTTTTTGCGTCGATCAGCAATTTAGGCGAAAACAGTTTAATATAATGAGCAAG
>DMSR01000519.1 GCA_003457145.1 Bacillus sp. (in: firmicutes) | reverse complement strand
TGTTGCAAGCAAATCATCAGTGATCAACACTCTCTGACCAGGCTTGATGGCATCTCTATGGATAGTCAATACGTCACTGCCATATTCAAGACCGTAATTAACTTTCACTGTTTCACGAGGAAGCTTGCCTTCCTTGCGCACTGGAGCAAAGCCAACTCCAAGTGAATAAGCAACCGGACAGCCGATGATGAAGCCGCGGGCTTCTGGACCGACCACCAGGTCTATTTGCTTTTCACGTGCATATGCCACGATCTGGTCAGTCGCATATCTATATGCCTCGCCATTATCCATTAAAGTTGTAATGTCTTTAAACTTAATGCCTGGCTTTGGCCAATCGGGAACGATTGTTATGAATTGTTTCAAATCCATTCTGTAATTGCCTCCTCATTTTTCACCGACCCTTGAATAGCATGGTCGAACCAGCCCTTTAATTGCTCATACGAAGAGTAGAGCAATTCATTTTCAAGAGTAAATGCTTGCACTTTGTGCTGATATGTTTTGGATTCAGTGAGATCCCTTTTGGGGATATTTTTTTCTAAAGAAATAAACCCATTGTTTATTTTAACAAAATCTAATTCAAAAAACACCTGTGACATGAATTCTATTGTATCTTTTGTCCATCCTCTATACTTGGCCAGCTCATCGCCATACCTTTTCAGATCGAATGGTCCCTTCTTGGAAAGGAATGCATAAAACCATTTGAAGTGTTCCCTTGTAGGAAGGGTGTTGAAGAAGTCGCTGTTCTCTTTATAAAAATGGACATAAATCCTGCCAGGATTTTTCCCGGAAAATAATTTACCGAGCATTTCCTTAGAAGGAGGAAGGTCAATCAAAACAACATGCATGAAGTCCATCTCCACTTGTTCGGCTTCTTCCTCAGAGCAAACGAGAAGCACTGAGTCTCCAAAAATAGCAGAAAACTTGTCCTTCAAATCTTCATTAAAAAGAATCCATTTTATATTATCCCCAAGAATCATTCCAGGAAGCTTTTCTATTCTTTTAAGTCCCCTGAAATCGAAAAGCTGCCAGGAGTGTATTGCTACATCCTTGACGAAGAGTTGCGGCTTCTTGATATTGTTCCATTCATTGATCGAGAGTTCTCCAATGACAGATACTTTGGAGCTTGGCGAAATATGATCGTGAAGGTAACCGAATCCAAATCCGATTCCATCTAGTGAAGTTCCCTTCTCTTCTAGCGAAAGCTTAAGATGGGATTTATCAGAGCCGATTTTTCTTAATGTAGAAATGTTAGCCTCTTCAATCAGAACTTTAGGCTTAGGGTTACTTACTCCATATGGTGAAAGGAGCCCCAACTCCTTGATGGTGTCAATGTTTATTTGATCAATGGTTATCTTAGCATCAATCTGCGAAACGGGGACTAAGTCTTCCTCTGTGAGTTGTTCCTTTGCCAGCAGATTCAATCTATCTCTAAGTTCATCGACATTGTTAAGATCGATTGTCATGCCCGCAGCCATAGGGTGTCCTCCAAAATGCGGCAGGATGCCCCGGCACGCAGAAAGGTTTTTGAACAGATCAAAGCCCGCTATACTTCTGGCTGAACCTTTAGCCAACCCTTTTTCTTTGTCAAAGCTAAGCACGATTGCAGGCCGGTAATACTTTTCAACCAGCTTTGATGCAACGATGCCAATAACTCCGGCATTCCATCCTTCCCTGCCAACGACAAGTACATTATTATCTTTTACTGGATAATGCGTTTCAACTTCAATAATTGCCTCTTCCGCTATTTTTGCTACCAAGTTTTGACGCTCTTTATTTATAGAATCAATCTCTTCGGCTAGCATCACAGCTTCTTCGAGATCTGATGTCATCATCAATTGCACCGCAGGATCCGCACTGCCAAGGCGTCCCGCTGCGTTCACCCTTGGACCGATCAGAAAGCCTATTGTTTCCTCATCAATTGATGACCGCTCTGTTTTTGCCAATTTCAGCAATGCGTGCAAACCGGGTGTTTGGCTGGTTTTTAATTGAGCTATCCCGTTCNNCTCAACAAGGGCACAAGATCCGCAATCGTCCCAATTGCTGCATACTCCATTAAATGCTCCGGCAGCCTTCCTAGCAGAGCATGAGCAACCTTAAGGGCTACTCCCACTCCCGCTAAATCCTTGAACGGATAAGCGCTGTCTTCAAGCTTCGGATGGATGATGGCATAGGCATTCGGCAGCGTCGGCCCAGGTTCATGATGGTCGGTTATGATTAAATCAATGCCAAGGTCCATGGCTATCTGCGCTTCATGAAGAGCGGAAATACCCGTATCGACTGTGATTATCAGTCCAATTCCTCGTTCTGCTGCTTTTCTAAATGCTGTTTCATTCGGCCCATATCCTTCGGTAAAGCGGTTGGGGATGTAGTAATCAGCATTAGCACCTTTTTCCTGGAGAGCTTTCATCATTACAGTTGTGCTGCTCACACCATCTGCATCATAATCACCAAAAACTAATATGGGTTCCTGGCTCTCAATTGCCTTGATTATCCGAGCAATCGCCTTTTCCATGTCTTTTAATAAGAATGGATCATGGAAATGGCTTTTCTGGCCAAATAAAAAATACCGGGCATCTTCCACGGTATCCAATCCGCGATTAACGAGCAGAGAAGCTGTCAAATGGTTAATGTTGAGTTCCTTTGCAAGTGAATCTGTTTTCGAATGGTCAGATTGATTTACAATCCACCTTGATTTTGGATTTAACATACGTTCACCTCTCAGCTTTTCTATTATACAAAAGGCAGGNNAATGAAATGTATTTATTCATATGGCAATTTTAGACTAATTGTATTCAGAAAGAAATCATCATAGATCGCAAAATATAATAAATGGTATCAAAAAAGAGGGTATCCCAAAAAGTATTTAAACTTTTGGGCACCCTCTTTATTCTTCGTACGGCAGTAAAAATGGGCCATTGATCTCCGTTCCAGGCGGCTTCGCTCTTGCGGGGGCTCACATGTCCAGCTGACCACATTGAAGTTTTCGAGCCTTCTACTCCAATCAACTCAGAGTTTAAAATTCTTTTTGAGCGCAAAATAACTCACAGATCGGAATTGAGCGACCTTTTGAGTCAGCCCCCCACCGGTTCAATGGATATCTTCGATGCCATTTTGTCGTTCATCATTTGTTGTATTTTCATCAGACAGTTTCGATTGTAATGCCTCGTTTTCCTTTTTTAATGACTTTACCTGGCGCTGCAGGACAAACATCTTATACAGACCAACGGATCCGACAATGATGCCTCCCATCAGTACAGAACTTAATATTACTAAAATAAGCGGCCATTCTGCTTCCCCAAAAAAATAATTGACTGTTACAGAATCCACATTGATCACAGCAAAAACTGCCACAATCAATGCGAATGCAATTCCCAACAGGAGAGCCCACTGAAATTTCATGTTTCTCCACTCCTCTTGCTATTCTATTTCCACGCTGTCCTCATAACGTCCATCTTTACTGAATGGATTTATATGAACTAAGACATTTTGGACATTTTTGTTTTCCATCAATTTCTTTTTCACACATTTTCCGATTCGATGACCTTGTTCAACGGTAATATCTGGGTCAACTGAAATTTTTAAATCAATGATTACATAATGCCCATGTTCCCTTGCGTGAAGTTGATCCAATTTCTTCACTTCTGGAATTGACTTAACAACCGTTTTGAATTCTTCAGTATCTTCCTCATGGAGAACATGGTCAAGAGTGTTGTGTACCGATTCCTTGCCAAGTTTCCACTNNAAAAAGGGCCACAAGCAGTCCAGTAACCGGGTCCGCGTATACAAGCCAGCCAATGCCGACTTTGCCGCCAATTACTGCGGCGCTGATTCCGACCAGAGCTGCGCTGGAAGAATACACGTCCGACCTGTGTTCATATGCATTCACAATAAGTGCATCACTATTCAATTGTTTCCCCAGCCGATATTTATACCTGAACATTCCCTCTTTTACAATAATTGAAACGATTACTGCAGCTATGGCGATAGATTTTGGCGGTTCAATTGGCTGGAAAAACGATTCAATTGAAGCTCTGCCTATTTCAACACCTACTAATAGCAGCAGTACGGCAACAATAATCGCGGCAATCGATTCTGCCTTTCCATGCCCATAAGGATGATCTTCATCAGGTGGCTGCTTAGCTGCTCTTAATCCAACATAAACAGCGAGTGATCCGGCAACATCCGATGCTGAGTGGACCGCATCGGCCACAAGCGCTTTACTATTTGCATAGATGCCTATGCTCCATTTTAATGCTGCTAAAATGATATTCCCGATAACACCAACCATTGCAGCGAATTCTGCTTTTTTAAATCTAACATCTTTTTCCACCGCAAAAATCCTCCTAATCCACGATTTCATGTCCTCTTCGCTTCATTTAGTCTGTCGGCATTCCTTTTATTTTATCCTTAAAATTGGGTGTTCTAACCAAAACGATAAAATACCACGGTAAAAAACCGTGGTATTTCTTTAACAGCTAAAATTCATCCTTAAACTTGAGGCTCATCAGAGTAAGTCTTCTTTTCCTTGTATGTTTTGATTGAACCTTTTTTCTTAAGCTCTTTGTTTTTCCAAACATACCAAAGCTGAGCAGCGATGAATACAGAAGAGTAAGTTCCTGCGATTAAGCCAATAAGCAACGCAAATGAGAAATTCCAAATTGACTCACTGCCAAATATCAAAAGAGCGACAACGGAAAATACCACTGTTAAAATCGTGTTGACTGAGCGGCCGAGCGTCTGGCGAAGAGCGGAATTAACTACATCCGCGATATCTTCCGGTGTCTTCAGACGTCTCTTCTTCACCATATTCTCTCTCATTCTGTCAAAGGTAACAATCGTATCATTTATAGAGTAACCGACAATTGTCAATATAGCAGCAATGAAAGTAATGTCTACCTCAAGCCTTGTGAAACTGAATACCACTATTACGAAAAAGGCATCATGCAAAAGGGCAATAATTGCAGCGAGTGCCATGTATATCTCAAATCGGATCGTGACATAGATGATGATTCCAATTGAAGCAATAATCAAAGCAATTACTGCATTCTTCGCCAATTCTTTCCCGATAGTCGGAGATACTGTGCCAACGTTTGGCTCCGCTCCAAATTCATCTCTAAAATGTGATTTTAGCGTAGAAATGTCATCCTTGCTTAACACACCTTTAAATCTCGCTACAGCAATTTCATTGTTATCACCCGAAATGATAATATCGTTCGTTTCCAGGTTCACTTCTTTAAGTTCTTCCTTTATTTGTTGTGCAGTAAGCTTGTTGTCCGAAAGAACTTCCACCCTTGTGCCACTTGCAAAATCAATGCCAAGATTCAGACGGAAAATCAGCAGGACAATCACCCCAGCGCCAATCAAAATAGCAGAACCCAAGAAGTATTTATTTCGACTTTTGACAAAATCAAAGCGATCGAATTTTGTCGGCAAATCAAGCGTATCCAAGCCTTCAGAGATATCATGGATATCTTCCTTTTTAACTCCGAACCAGCCTGGTTTGTTCTTGAATAACCCGCTGTTCACCCATAGGCTCAGGAAGAGTCGGGCTCCGAACACTGCGGTGATAAAGCTTACAAGGATACTGATGATCAGCATCGTCGCAAAACCCTTGACAGAGCTTGTCCCATAGATGAATAATACGATAGCCGCAAGCATAGTAGTCAAGTTGGCATCAAAAATCGTAGACAGTGAACCCTTGCTTCCAGCATCAAATGCAGCCTTGATGTTCCTGCCAATCTTTANNTCTTTAATTCTTCCTTGATACGCTCATAGGTAATAATATTAGCATCTACTGCCATGCCAACCCCAAGAATCAGTGCCGCAATTCCCGGAAGCGTGAGCACTCCGTTCATCCAATCAAAAATCAATAGGATCAGATAAATATAAATGGACAAAGTTACCACAGCAATGATTCCTGGCAGGCGATAGAAGAACAGCATGAATGCGAAAATAGCTAAAACGCCTACTATTCCAGCAAGAATAGTTTCATTTAAAGCCTGTTCACCGAACTTTGCACCAACTGAGGTTGAGTACGTTTCCGTAAGCTTAACAGGCAAAGAACCCGCATTTAAAAGAGACGCTAGCTGTTGAGCCTCTTCAATAGTGAAGTTACCGGTAATTTGCACCGTCTTTTGGTTTAAAACTTCACGGACAACAGGGTCAGATAAGAATCTGGGTTTTTCCTTCAGACGCTCTTCTTTATAGGAATCTTGTCCTTCTTCAAAGTCAAGCCAGATAACGAGCTGGTTTTCCGGTGCCATCGAGAGGATTTCCTCTGTGATTTTTCGGAATTCATCACCATTTTTCAAGGTAATAGATACACTTGGCTTATTTTCCTGGTCAAAGCTTTGTGAAGCACCGTTTTCGGCAAGGTCGGCCCCATCCATCATAACCCGGTCGTTCACATCACGAAACGTAAGATTAGCTTCCGTGGAAAGCATTTCCCTGGCTTTATTTTGATCCTTGACTCCTGCGAGCTGGACTCGGATCCTGTTATCCCCTTCTATCTGGATGTTCGGTTCGCTCACACCGAGGACGTTGATCCTTCTGTCTAATGCTTCCGCCGTACTTGTTAAAGTTTCGCGGTCAACTTTCTTGCCTTTCTCCTCATCAAGCGGTGTTACTTCATATAGGATTTCAAATCCTCCCTGGAGGTCAAGTCCAAGCTTGATGTCTTTCAAAATATTCTGAGTCGTTGCACCCATGGCACTTCCAATCAGCAAAATAAGCAAAAAGAAGGCCACGATGCGGCTGCGTTTTACCATTATGTATAAATCCTCCTTATCTTTCGCACACCAAAAAATCATGTTGCAAAGCATAACAAACTTCATGATCAATCAAAAGCCAATTTATAGCATTTCAATTATGTAACAGAATAAAAAAACTGTCAATTAAGCATTTCCGTTATATGCATAAAGAAAGTCTCTCTCTAGAAAAAATCATGTAGTGGATTTTTTCGGGTGTAATTGCAGATTTGGTTCAGAAAGGTAAGTTATAGTATTAAGAGGAAAGGCCTCTAGGTACCGAGTTATATCATTTAAGAAGTTCTCGTCTCTCTGCTTCATCATTTAATCCAAAGTCGCCCATTTTGAAGGCTTCAATTGTTGTAAAATTCATTAATTCACCGATCTTGACAGATAGAACGTCTGCTACGACCTCATACAAATGAATATCTTCCTTTTCCTTCTTCCATTTTTTCTTTGTTAGAAAATCCCATAACTCTTTTTCCGTCACCTTTTCGTATCCAAATAACTTGAATTCTTCGAGCTTGCTTTTTAATGCAGGTTTAATTTCAGTGTAAAAACGCCCGTATTGATGACTTCGATCCATCTTCTTACCTCCCTGGCCATTCTAGTCTTTTAAAAATCGTCCAACCTGTCATGCTTTGTCCACTTTCTTGCATATAGTTAATTGTATATGAAATAAGCTTTTTTGAGAAGGCAGGGAGTGGAATGTCGAAGTTTTTAAAAGGAACATTTATTTTGCTGATCGCTGGGCTCATTACCAGGGTCCTTGGATTTATAAACAGAATAGTCATTGCCCGTTCCATTGGGGAAGAGGGTGTTGGTTTATATATGATGGCTTTCCCAACCCTGGTCCTTGTTGTCACAATCACACAGCTGGGTCTTCCTGTCGCGATTTCCAAGAATATTGCTGAGGCTCAAGCAAAGGGTGATTTCCAAAAGGTAAAGAAAATCCTGGTCGTTTCTCTTGCTACCACGATTTCCTTATCAATCCTATTTACACCTGCACTTATTTTCCTTGCCCCTTATTTATCCAAAACATTATTTACCGACCAAAGGACCCTATTGCCTTTACTGGCCATTGCCCCGATTGTGCCTATAGTGGCCGTTTCATCTGTTCTAAGGGGATATTTCCAGGGAAGGCAAAATATGAAGCCTTCCGCAATCTCGCAAGTGATTGAACAGTTCGTCAGAATCACATTAATCGCTGTGCTTACACGAACCTTCATGCCATATGGAATTGAATATGCAGCAGCTGCTGCAATGGTTGCTTCTGTAATGGGTGAACTCATTTCACTGCTTTATTTAATGGCCACTTTTAAATTGAGGAAAAAATTTCGGCTGCGAAAGAATTTCTTTCAATACGTGAGTTCAGGAAAATCTACTTTCAATGAATTAATGAGGATAGCCTTGCCGACAACAGGTTCAAGACTGATTGGCTCCGTTTCCTGGTTCTTTGAACCAATTGTTGTAGCGCACAGCCTTGCGATTGCGGGAGTGGCAGCTGTTGCTGCAACGAAACAATACGGCGCCCTCACTGGGTTCGCCATGCCACTGCTCTTATTGCCGTCATTCATCACCTATTCCCTTTCAACTTCACTTGTCCCAGCTATAAGTGAGGCAAATTCTAAGAAAGACACAAAAGTGATTGAACATCTGTTACAGCAGTCTTTGCGTTTTTCTCTTTTGACAGGGGGGCTGGCAGTGGTCGTTCTTTATGTATTGGCCGAACCTCTGATGACCCTGATGTATGGTACCTCCAACGGTTCTCAGTTCATTAAGCTTATGGCCCCTTTTTTCCTGTTCTATTACTTCCAGGGTCCATTGCAGGCTGCCCTTCAGGCTCTCGACCTGG
>DMSR01000551.1:14201-14669 GCA_003457145.1 Bacillus sp. (in: firmicutes) | reverse complement strand
GGCCGCTTCATATCTGCAACCGTGATCATCCTATATGTAATCGTAGCATTCACGGCAAAGAAACAAGGTTTACACGACATTTTTGCTGAAACTGCTGTCATTCATGAACCTCGCTGAAAATCAAACCTGCCCCGGCAGGTTTATTTTTATGCCTTTTTGTCGAGAATAATGGCTTGAAAGGTTGTGGAGGACGATGAAATGGGTGCTTATAGCCATACTGCTTCTCACAGTATTAGTAATTATTATTTTCATAACAAAAGTTAAGATTTATTTAGATTATTACCATGGGATGGATAATGATCACCTTAAGGTGACTCTGAAAGCATGGGGTGGACTGATAAAGTATAAGGTCGAGGTCCCTGTTATAAAAATTGATGATGATTCCCCAACAATCGTAGCAGAACAAAAGGTGAAAACGGGACCTAATGAAAATCCAGCGGCGGAAAAGGTAATCCAGGAAGACAAGTC
>DMSR01000551.1:11171-14064 GCA_003457145.1 Bacillus sp. (in: firmicutes) | reverse complement strand
ATTTGGTCAGTAAAGGGCGGATTGATTGGTGTTCTCAGCCATTATATGAAACTGAAAGATATGCCTGTCATCTCTATCACTCCAAATTTTCAATATGCCATTACACAAACTAGCTTTAAATGTATTTTTCAAGTTAGAGTCGGGCATGCTATTTTAGCAGGAATAAAACTGGTTAAATATTGGAAAGGCGGATGGCCTGAATTTAAAACCAAGCCTTTATCCGTACTTTCTGGTGATAAAACTAATACCGTATAAACAAGGAGGAAAACAGGAATGTCCGACCATCCAATTCAAGGACTAATGACTACTGCCATGGAAAGTTTAAAAGAAATGATTGATGTAAACACAATCATTGGAGACCCTGTAGAGACGCCGGATGGAAGTGTGATCCTGACTGTTTCTAAGGTAGGCTTCGGTTTTGCAGCTGGCGGAAGTGAATTTGTGTTGGAAAGTACAAAGGGATCAGGCGGTTCAGGCGGCTCAGGCGGGCAATCTGGAGGATCGCAGCATCCATTTGGCGGAGGTAGCGGGGGTGGGGTTTCGATCACACCGATTGCCTTCCTGATTGTAAGCTCAAATGGTGTGAAAATGCTTCACCTGGATGAAAGCACTCATTTGTATGAGAAAATTCTTGACCTTGCTCCTCAGGCAGTCGATAAAATTCAACAAATGATGTCAAAGAAAGACCAGAACAGTCAGAATAAAGATCAGCAACAAAATAATCAATCCGCCTACAATGGTCCAAAAACAGATCTTGAGTTTTGAAACTGGAGCTGCCTTTTCGCAGATGAGAAGGCAGTTTCGTTTTGGAAAAACAATTATTAATTCTGTTTTCGAACAAATCGTTGCTTTTGCCTTCTTGTCATCTCTCAATTTTTTGGGCCTTGTGATCTTTTCAGGGTTTCAATGAACCAATAAAGCTTAAAGGCCATAAAAAACACGATTTTGGTTTTTAAGGAAAAGCAACAAACTTACGAACGACGCCTTGCTAAATAATTGCAAAAAGAGCTTCGAAAAGATATATTAACACTGTACATATAAAGGATAAGGAGGATGAGCAGGAATGGCATCTGTTACATTTAAGGGGAACCCAGTTACATTGCTGGGGAATGAAGTAAAAGTTGGGGACCAGGCACCAGATTTTAAAGTGCTTGCAAACGACCTGTCAGAAGTTACACTTCAGGATTCAAAAGGACAAGTTAGGTTGATCAGCGTAGTTCCATCACTTGATACTGGAGTTTGTGATGCTCAGACTCGTCGTTTCAACGAAGAAGCAGCAAATCTAGATAACGTAAAGATTCTAACCGTGAGCGTTGATCTTCCATTTGCGCAGAAGCGCTGGTGTGGAGCAGCAGGAATTGAAAACGTCCAGACGCTCTCAGATCACCGCGAGCTTTCATTCGGTGAAGCTTACGGAGTGGCAATCAAAGAACTTCGTCTTCTTGCACGTGCTGTATTTGTAGTTGATTCGAATGATAAAGTGACACATGCAGAATATGTAAGCGAAGCAACTGATCACCCTGATTATGATTCAGCAGTGGAAGCAGCAAAGCAAGCAAGATAATCAAGTTCGGGAACAAGCCGCAGATTTCTGCGGCTTGTTTTTATCCTCTGTTTGATGTAGCTTGAAGGCAGAGGAAAACAGGTCTAAAATAAATAGAAGCCTAAGTAATCGGGAGGAAGAAAAGTGAGTATGACTCCGGTAGAAAAGTTATTCACCGCATTTAATGCGTCCGCAGACATTTTAAAAGAAGAGCTTTCGTGTACATATTTGGAGGCATTGGCTGAGACAGGAGAGAACATGTTTCAGGAAACGATCCTTCAGGAAGAGTTAAGCGAGATTTCGAGGAAAAGACTAGAAAAAACCAATAAGGATATAAAGTTAGACGAATTTTCAAAGGAAGAAATACGCAAGGGATTCCAGCTGGCAATATTAAAAGGGATGCAGGAGCATGTTCAGCCTAACCATCAAATGACGCCAGACTCTGTTGGAATTTTTATTGGCTATCTGGTCAATAAATTTATGGTGAAGCAGCCCTACCGTCTGTTGGACCCGGCAATTGGAACTGGTAATCTCCTGGCTACAGTGCTGAATCAGCAGCCGGATCAGTCAATTACTTCAGTCGGTGTGGAGATTGATGATTTATTAATCCGCTTGGCGTATGTAAATGCCAATTTACAGAAACATTCAGTTGAACTGTTCAATCAGGACAGCCTCGAACCGTTGTTTGTTGACCCAGCTGATGTTGTCATCTGTGATCTTCCTGTAGGCTTTTATCCTAATGATCTCAGGGCTGAAGAATTTGAAATCAAAGCATCAGANNATTCTCATCACCTTTTCATCGAGCAAAGTACGAAGCATGTAAAAGAAGGCGGTTATTTGTTCTTTATTATACCTAATGGCCTATTTGAAAGTGAACAAGCTCCATTGCTCCATGGATTTATTAAGAAGCACCTGTTTATCCAGGGAGTACTCCAGCTGCCGCAAACGCTGTTTAAAAACAAGCAAGCTGCAAAAAGCATCTTGATTCTTCAGAAAACCGGTCCAAATGTAAAAGCTCCAAAACAAGCACTTCTGGCTGAGTTGCCAAAACTGTCTGATGGTCCAGCGGTAAACCGGATACTGAATAAAATAGATATTTGGTTTCAGGAAAATAAAATCGAAGAATGATGGTGAAAAGAACCGGAAGGATGCCGGTTCTTTTTGTTGGATTTTATTTATTGCTTCCTGTGTTCAAGCACGAGACTCCCCGAAAGTGCTCAAGCCTTCCTCAGGTGGTATTGGTTTAAGGCTTATCTAATGACCTGAGGAATGAACGGGCCGTGGCCCTGGGTTTGATGATTCAAGCTTGTACGGGCACTGAAATGTATATCGTTCCCGTTTCAACCTTGA
>DMSR01000551.1:0-11154 GCA_003457145.1 Bacillus sp. (in: firmicutes) | reverse complement strand
TGAAAGCTCCATGGACGGGAACAAACCTGTCAATATTGTTCCCATACAAGCTTGAAAGCTCCTTGTGCGGGAACAAACCTGCCAATATCGTTCCCCTATGAGCTTGAAAGCTCCATGAACGGGAACAAACCTGCCCCAATACCCATTTATTAATACTGGACAGCTCCTTCCACGAGGCACTGACCCTTCCAGTCTGTGACTGGAAAGATCAGTGAACCCCTCATGCGCCGAAAATCTGTATGATATGATCGGAGCTGCTCCATGTCGAGTAGGATACAAAACCCTTGAATACTATATTTTCTAATCAATTTGAAGTGTCTGAATAAAAACTTATTTCACGAATGGACAAGCTTTTCTTGAAATGTGTAATAGACAGTGTTTTAATGGGAAATTGAGAGATATATTTGCGGCCTGCGGTACACAATAAAGGTGTACTAACTAGGTGTATATTTAGACAGGTTGTTATATAAAAGGAGCGGTACAAAATGGCTAAAATCATTGCAATTAATGCCGGCAGCTCATCATTGAAATTCCAGTTATTTGAAATGCCGAGCGAAGAAGTAATCACAAAAGGAATTGTTGAAAGAATTGGTATTAGAGATTCCATTTTCACAATCTCTGTAAACGGTGAAAAGATTAAAGAAGTTACAGATATTCCCGATCATGAAGTTGCAGTTAAAATCCTTCTTGATAAACTTACATCTCTTAATATCATCCAATCACTTGATGAAATCGAAGGTATTGGGCATCGTGTCGTTCATGGCGGCGAAGAATTCAGTGATTCTATCTTGATTACTGAGGAAGTACTTAATAAAGTTGAAAAGCTGTCTGAGCTGGCTCCTCTGCATAATCCAGCAAACATTACTGGAATTCGTGCCTTCCAGCGTGTGTTGCCAAATGTACCAGCGGTAGCTGTTTTTGATACAGCATTCCATCAGACGATGCCAGAGAACTCATTCCTTTACAGTCTTCCATATGACTATTATAAAAAATATGGAATTCGCAAATATGGTTTCCATGGAACATCACACAAATATGTTTCTCAGCGGGCGGCGGAAATGCTTGGACGACCAGTAGAGCATTTACGTCTGATTTCTTGCCATTTGGGAAATGGCGCCAGTATCGCTGCGATTGAAGGCGGAAAGTCGATTGATACCTCAATGGGTTTCACTCCGCTTGCGGGCGTAACAATGGGTACTCGTTCAGGAAATATTGACCCTGCCCTCATTCCTTATATCATGGAAAAAACAAATAAGGATGCGGACGAAGTATTAAATGTATTAAATAAGGAAAGCGGCATGCTTGGTGTCTCCGGTTTCTCTAGTGACCTTCGCGATATCGAAGACGAAGCGGAAAAGGGTAATGAACGTGCAGAGCTAGCTTTGAAGGTATTTGCAGATAGAATCCATAAATACATTGGTTCCTATGCAGCCCGCATGTGCGGTGTTGATGCAATCATATTCACAGCTGGTATCGGTGAAAACAGTTCGGCCATCCGTGCTCGTGTATTGCAAGGCCTTGAATTCATGGGTATTTACTGGGATCCTGCCTTGAATAAAGTTCGTGGAGAGGAAGCGTTCATCAGCTACCCTCACTCACCGGTAAAGGTTATGGTCATCCCAACAGATGAAGAAGTAATGATCGCACGCGATGTTGTGCGCTTAGCGAAGTAATATAAATAAGGGCAGAAGCTAAAATGCTTCTGCCCTTATTGTATTTTTATCGAAGTTTTCTTTTATGCTATACTGGAAGAAAATTCACATGCTGGAGGTTTTTAAATGCCTTTGACCGAACGGGAAAAAAAGGTCCTTAAAGAATTAAGGGATTGGGAAAGCAAGCTATATAGTTATGAGCCAAATGATTTTGAACTTGCTTATGACCGGTACCTTGAGCGGTCCTTTTCACTGCTCCCTGACAAAGTGCAGGAACAGTTTTTCACTCTCTTTGACAGCTGGCTTTTTCATCTCCATTCTCTAATCCAGGGTTCACAGCTGCAGATGGATGCCAAGGAACGTATTTTAGCTGCAGGACGTGTGGTTCAGCCGAATGTTGAAACGGTGCAGGATTTAAGGGAATTGCCGCTCGAGCAGCTCGAGTTTATAGCAGGACAGCAAATCGCACGCCATAGGCTTTATTCTTTAGTGCAGGGCGGTATGTCAGGAAGCGGCGGGAACCTGGTACTGGGGGCTGATCTTCCAGCTATGGCAGTGATTAATTTGAGAATTGTTCAACTGGTTGCTATGACATACGGCTTCGAAGTGAATACCCCTTTTGAAATGATGGTCGCTTTGAAAGTGTTTCATACCGCAACCATGCCTTCGCGAATGCAAAGCTCTGGCTGGAATGAGCTCAAGAATGATATTGAGCAGGCTGAGGATTTTTATTTTTACCAGGGTAATGATGATCTTACAGATATAACCTGGCTTGAACAGCCACTAAAACAAGTTTTCAAGGGTATGGCAATCGTTTTATTCCGAAAGAGGCATCTGGAAGGCATACCAGTTATCAGCATGGCAATTGGTGCAGGTGCAAATTATCAAATGACACGGAGAGTCACTGAATTTGCCCAAAAGTATTATCAAATGAGGTATTTTATAGAAAAAGGGGCGTTAAAGTAATATGAGTACACAGGAACACAAGCAAGCTGCTCCAAAACAGGTACGCTGCAAGGTAATCACGGTAAGTGATACAAGAAATCCAGAAACTGATAGAAGCGGCAGGCTAATGAAAGAAATGCTGGCCGAAGCCGGACATAGTATTGTTGAGTACGTGATTGTCAAGGATGAAGCTGAGCTAATCAAGACGGAGGTACTAAAAGGCTGCGGAAATCCCGAGATTGATGTGGTGCTTACAAATGGCGGCACGGGAATTGCAAAACGCGATGTTACGATCGAAACAGTCCAAATGCTGTTTGATAAAGAGATTCCCGGTTTTGGGGAGATTTTTCGTATGCTCAGCTATCAGGAAGATATTGGTTCCGCAGCGCTGCTGTCCCGGGCAGCTGCTGGCGTCGTAAATGACCGAGCAGTCTTCTCCACTCCAGGTTCGACAGGCGCAGTCCGCCTGGCAATGCAGAAGCTGATTATCCCTGAAATTGGACATGTAGTAAGAGAACTGACAAAGGATTTGCAGTAAATCTTTCACGCAAAAAAATCCCTTCTGGATCCAGAAGGGATTTTGTTTTATCTATGCAGCTTTTCAGTTGAAGCAATGTCCTGGTGTGTCCGGTACCAAAGCCAGAGGTCATTAATGACTGAGGCAAGTTCGGCAATCTCGCTGTTTAATTCGCATGAACGAATAAAATTGCTTTCATTAGAAAGCTGAGCTTGCTTAATATTTATCGTTTTTTCGAGCTCAGCAATTCGATCAGGAATGCTGCCTCGAATTTTTTCCCAATGGAGTAGGATTGCATGCTGAGTATCAAGGTCATATTCTTCCCAGTGTTCTTTTAAAGCAGGGAGGGGAATGCCCAGTCTGCTGTTGAAAAGAAAGTGTTGGTCCATATTGAAGGAGCCCCCAATCCGTTAAGATGTTAATTATATTCTACTATACTACTAATTCACCTTCCACTTTATCATACATCCTCTTATTCATTTGATAAGTTTATGAGACTTGGTAGATTTTCCCCTCAAGAAAAATCAACAAAGTGCATTAAAAGAGCTTTTAAAAAATAATAGGCTCTTTTAATGCCTGCTGTTGATTTTTAGCATCATGTTGATTGTAGTGGAAGGCGTCTGGACTCCTGTGAGCTCACCTCAAGCCCCTTGGAGAACGAAGCGCATTGAACGAGAATCAACAGTCAAATTTAACAGAACAAAAAAAATAAAAAATTTTTATCTTGAAAAGTTCCTTAAAACCTGTTAATTTTATAAACATGAATAAAAATTTATACGAATGAATAAATATTCGTCTTAAAAGGAGCCGGTAAAATGACTGAAAATAAAGTGATTCTCGCCTATTCTGGCGGTCTTGATACATCTGTTGCAATTAAATGGCTAAAGGAACAAGGATATGCAGTAGTGGCTTGCTGCCTCGACGTTGGGGAAGGAAAGGACCTTCAATTCATTAAGGAAAAAGCATTAAGCATTGGCGCGATCCAGTCCTATGTATTAGATGTCAAGGAAGAGTTCGCAAACGAATATGCACTGTTTGCCTTGCAGGCACATGCGTTATACGAAGGGAAATATCCATTGGTGTCTGCACTTTCACGTCCGCTCATCTCTAAGAAACTAGTAGAAATTGCAGAAAAGGAAGGAGCAGTTGCAGTAGCCCATGGCTGTACTGGGAAGGGAAATGACCAGGTCAGATTTGAGGTATCAATCAAAGCTTTGAACCCTGATCTAAAGGTAATTGCGCCAGTACGTGAATGGAAGTGGTCTCGAGAGGAAGAAATTGCATATGCAGCTAATAATGGCATCCCGATTCCAGTTAACCTTGACAGCCCATTTTCTATCGACCAGAACCTGTGGGGCAGAAGCAATGAATGTGGAATCCTCGAAGATCCATGGCAGGCACCACCAGTAGAAGCGTATGAACTGACGGCTGAACTTGAAGACACACCCGATACACCTGATGTAATCGAGATAGAATTTGTTCAGGGTGTTCCAACAGCGATTGACGGAAATGCTTATCCGCTTTCTGATTTGATACTGGAACTTAACGCGATTGCTGGAAAGCACGGTGTCGGAAGGATTGACCACGTGGAGAACCGTCTGGTTGGCATTAAGTCTCGTGAGGTATACGAAGCACCGGCAGCCATGACTTTGATTAAAGCGCACAAAGAATTAGAGGACATTACTCTTGTGAAAGAAGTCGCGCATTTCAAGCCTGTCATTGAGAAAAAGATGACAGAATTAATATACGAAGGCTTATGGTTTTCACCACTCCAGGAAGCATTGGCAGCCTTCTTGAAGTCAACCCAAAAATATGTAACAGGAACAGTAAGGGTTAAATTTTTCAAAGGACATGCGATCGTTGAAGGAAGAAAGTCTCCATATTCTCTATACAATGAGAAATTGGCGACATACACTGCAGATGATGAGTTTGACCACAGTGCCGCAGTTGGATTCATCAATTTATGGGGTCTTCCCACTGTTGTTCACAGCATGGTTCAGGGCAAGAAGGTGACAGTGTGAAAAAATTATGGGGGGGAAGATTTACAGGCTCTGCTGAAGATTGGGTTGATGAATTCGGCGCATCCATCGATTTTGACCAGGAATTAGCTAAGGAGGATATCGAAGGAAGTATAGCCCATGCTTCGATGCTGGCCCAATGCGGAATTATATCCTCAGCAGAAGCCGATGAAATTATCTTGGGACTAAAAAAACTAAAGGGAAAAGCTGAAAACGATGAGCTAGAATACTCTGCAAAACTGGAAGACATCCATTTAAACATTGAACATCATTTAACTGAACTGATTGGACCAACTGGCGGAAAGCTTCACACTGCCAGAAGCAGGAATGATCAGGTAGCGACTGATATGCATCTATACTTGAGAGAGCAAGTAGGCGAGATCATTGAATTGATCAGTGACTTTCAAGAAAGAATAATCGAACAGGCAGAACAGCATATTGAAACGATCATGCCTGGATATACTCATCTGCAAAGAGCCCAGCCAATTTCTTTTGCGCATCATCTAATGGCGTATTTCTGGATGCTTGACAGAGATAAAATGCGGTTTAATGATAGTCTTAAACGAATAAATCTATCACCGTTAGGGGCAGGAGCACTGGCAGGAACGACTTTTCCGATTGACCGCCATTTAACTGCGGAGATGCTCGGGTTTGATGGGATATATGAAAATAGCCTTGATGCAGTAAGCGACCGGGACTTTATCCTTGAGTTCCTGTCGGACAGCTCAATTTTAATGATGCATTTATCCCGTCTGTGTGAAGAAATCATTCTATGGTCAAGCCAGGAGTTTCAGTTTATCGAATTATCTGATGCATTCACAACTGGAAGCAGCATCATGCCACAGAAGAAAAATCCTGACATGGCCGAATTGATCCGCGGAAAAACTGGACGTGTCTATGGTCACCTGATGGGTCTGCTTACGGTATTGAAAGGCCTGCCTTTAGCTTATAACAAAGACATGCAAGAGGATAAGGAAGGTATGTTTGATACCGTTAAAACAATAAAAGGATCTTTAAAGATTTTCGCTGGAATGGTTAAGACGATGAAGGTAAAGGAAGAGAGAATGGAAGGTTCAGTGAAAAATGATTTTTCAAATGCGACCGAACTTGCCGATTACCTTGCAGCAAAAGGAGTTCCATTCCGGGAAGCGCATGAAATTGTTGGGAAGCTCGTCCTGGATTGCATCACGAAGGGCTGTTATCTTGCAGACCTGTCTTTAGAGGCCTATCAATCAATGAATTCTTTATTTGATGAAGATATTTATGAAGCTTTGAATCCATACAACGCTGTTAAAAGAAGAGATAGCGCAGGCGGAACGGGGTTTTTACAGGTGAAATCGCAAATCGACTGGGCTAAAGAACGAGTTTGAGATAAAAAGCACGCACCTTTGGAAGGGGCGTGCTTTTAGTATAGTAGGCAATCATTTATTAATTATCTTTATCGGTTCGAACGACTAGTACATCGCATTTTGCGTATCGAGTGATGTGTTCTGATACACTGCCGATGAAGAATCGTTCCATAGCGTTCATTCCTGTAGCACCACAAATAATCAAGTCGGCGTTAAAATTTTTAGCAATATCTTTTGCAATCTTGACCTTAGGAGAACCATAATCAATTTCATAGCTTACGTCTTTGATTCCAGCTTCAATTGCCTGCAGTTTATAATTTTCAAGAAGCTCTGTAGCAAATTTGTTCGCCCGTTCGGAAATCGTGCGATCATACGCCTCCACAGTTGCAAACGTACGCAAATCTATGATGTGGGTCATGAACAGTCGTGCATTGTTTCTCTTTGCAATCTCAATTGCTTTTTTGAAAGCCCATGCTGCCTCTTTAGAACCATCAATAGCAACTAAAATATTCTTATAGAATAATGCCATAGTGCTCGCCTCCTTTACCTTATTATACAATATTTTCTTTAGTATAGGAGTGACAATCCAACGAAAACTATAACCGTAAGCACAATATTTAAGGAGGAAAAAAGCATGGAAAAACGGGAGCAGCGTGGACAATCAGCATATGATTTTGACGATCAGGGAATCATGCAGGTAAGTCAGCAAATTATGGACTCTTATAACAGTGGAGTCATCGGCCAGGAACAAATGAAATCCATTGTGGAGCAGCAAGAAGAACAGCGATAAAAACAATGGGCAGGCTGCTATGGTAGCAGCTTGTCTTTTTACAGGATAAATTCTAAAAATTATAAATTTGCAGAATAGTATATTTTAGGTAATATTTAACGAATTGTTTTGCCAAAAGCCATTTTTTCTACTAAAATGAAAGTGTTTTCATCCCCGTTTTTTTATAACAGGTATTTCTATTGATAGAAGGCTTCTTTCGAATTGCTGTTGATATACGGCTTTGCTGTTTGCGGCAGCAAAAAAATAAAAAAGAGCTTAATAGAGGGTATTTGAGTTAATAACGGCGGGCCTGAAGGGCAGGGCAATTATATTATAGGAGGTATGCAATAATGCGTATCGGTGTACCTAAGGAGATAAAAAATAATGAAAACCGTGTGGCAATGACGCCAGCCGGAGTAGTAAACCTTATTAACTTCGGACACGAAGTATTTATCGAAACAACTGCTGGACTGGGTTCAAGCTTTACAGACGAAGATTACCAGGCTGCTGGAGCACAGATTGTTCAAAGTGCATCTGAAGCATGGGCACAAGACATGGTCATGAAGGTAAAAGAGCCTCTGCCAGAAGAATACGGTTATTTCCGTGAAGGGTTAATTTTATTTACATATTTACACCTTGCTCCTGAACCGGAGCTTACAAAGGCTTTAATAGAGAACAAGGTTGTCGGTATCGCTTATGAAACAGTGCAGCTGCCAAACAATTCCTTGCCATTGCTAACACCAATGAGTGAAGTGGCCGGAAGAATGGCTACGCAAATAGGTGCGCAATTCCTTGAAAAGGTACATGGTGGAAAAGGTATCCTTCTTGGTGGGGTTCCTGGTGTACAAAGAGGTAAAGTCGTTATCATTGGCGGCGGTGTTGCTGGTACGAATGCGGCCAAAATGGCTATCGGACTTGGAGCAGAGGTAACAATGATTGACTTGAACCCTGACCGTCTCCGCCAGCTTGATGATATCTTTGGATCAGATATTACTACTCTTATGTCCAACCCCTTGAACATCGCCGAGGCAGTCAAGGTATCTGACCTTGTGATTGGTGCGGTGCTGATTCCTGGTGCAAAGGCTCCAAAGCTCGTAAGGGAGGAAATGATCCAGGCAATGAATCCGGGTTCTGTTGTTGTTGATATAGCCATCGATCAGGGCGGCATTTTTGAAACTACAGACAGAATCACCACTCACGACAAGCCAACTTATGAAAAGCATGGAGTAGTTCACTACGCAGTAGCTAACATGCCTGGTGCGGTTCCAAGAACTTCTACAATCGCGCTGACTAATGTGACAGTGCCATATGCTGTTCAAATCGCAAACAAAGGCTACAAGCAGGCCTGTCTTGATAATGAGGCTTTGTTAAAAGGCATCAATACACTGAGTGGCTATGTTACTTATAGAGCTGTAGCTGAAGCTCATGATCTTGTATATTCAGAAACTAAAACATTACTTGAGCAAATTTAATTTAGCGGGGTCCGGAGAGAAACTCTGGATCCCTTTGTTTTGTTTGGAAGCTTGGATGATTCACACGATCCAAATGAGTGATTAATAACGGAAAGCTTTAAATTCATTGCGTTTTAGCGTATANNTTATTTATTGGATATACGGATTCTCGCTCTAGTAAGTGTGGGGCGGAATCCAGTGATAAATTGTAACTAAGGAGTGGCACAATGGAAAAAGTACTTGTTTTTGGACATAAAAATCCTGATACTGATACAATCTGCTCGGCGATTTCTTATGCTAATTTAAAGCAAAAGCTGGGAGTTAATGCAGAAGCTGTCCGGTTAGGCCAAGTTAATGGAGAAACTCAATATGCACTCGACTATTTCAAGGCTGAAGCGCCTCGTCTCGCTGGACTAGTGTCAGAAGAAGTGGACAACGTTATCTTAGTTGACCACAATGAACGCCAGCAAAGTGCAGATGACATTGAAAAAGTACGGATTGTGGAAGTTATCGACCATCATCGCGTTGCTAACTTTGAAACAAGCGACCCGCTATATTTCCGTGTTGAACCAGTTGGGTGCACAGCGACTATTTTGAATAAAATGTATAAGGAAAATAATATAGAAATTGAAAAGGACATTGCGGGATTGATGCTTTCTGCCATCATTTCTGATTCTTTATTGTTCAAGTCACCAACCTGCACAGATGAGGACGTGGCCGCTGCGCGTGAACTGGCTGAAATAGCTGGTGTAGACGCAGATGAGTATGGTCTTGAAATGCTGAAGGCTGGTGCTGATTTGAGCAGTAAAACGATTGATGAGCTAATCACACTGGATGCAAAGGAGTTTCAAATGGGAAGCTCCAAGGTCGAAATCGCACAGGTAAATACCGTGGATGTCAATGATGTCCTCTTGCGAAAAGTGGAGCTTGAAGAAGCGCTCATCAAGAATATTACAGAGAAAAAGCTCGATTTATTCGTTTTAATCATCACAGACATTTTAACGAACGATTCTACTGCACTTGCACTTGGCAAGGAAGTATCTGCAGTAGAAGAAGCGTTCAAAGTGGCTTTGAAAAGCAATACAGCGATGCTTAAAGGAGTAGTATCACGCAAAAAGCAAGTTGTCCCAGTTCTGACAAATGTGTTAGCAGCACGAAGCTAATTGTATTAAAAAACCGCCCATAGCCATTGGCATGAGCGGTTTTTTAATTAGGTATGGAATATCACTCACTATCAGAAAAGGTGTTTCCTATATCCTTTTTGGAGAAGGAAGTATCCTTTTTGAATCTGTTAGAATATTTTACTTCTCCATATCCTTAGAAGAAAAATATCCTGGGAGGATTTCATTAACGGTCGTTTCCTTTACAACACCATTAAGGTTCGCAAGATAAACTTTCGTATCATCCGTTGCAAATTCGGCAATTACCTGGCGGCAGGCTCCGCATGGAGAAATTGGACCTTCAGTATCTCCAACCACTGCAATCGCCTTGATTTCAGTGTCACCTTCTGAGACAGCCTTAAAAATGGCCGTTCTTTCAGCACAGTTTGTCAGGCCGTAAGAGGCATTCTCTACATTGCAGCCAAGATAAACATTATCATTGCTAGTTATGATTGCAGCTCCAACCTGAAACTTAGAATATGGAACGTATGCTTTGGTTCTTGCTTCTATTGCTTTTTCGATCAGCATATTTTTATCCATCATCCATCCTCCATTCCCATCGTTTTTTTAGGAAAGCTTTTTGCAAAAACGTTCTTGTTTCTTTATGTCTAATGAATTCTTTACTAAGCAATCATTCTAAAGATAGAACGAAATCATTTACAAATGATTTCATATATAAAACAAATCTGTGAAAACAGCATTAGGAAGGTTTGTCTCTATAGGTAACCGAAAAACTGCTTCTAAAAATATCATTAATAAGATGAGTTTGATGACAGACCATTCATGATTGCTACACCGGATGAGGCTCCAATTCTTGTTGCTCCTGCTTCAATCATATTTTGTGCATCTTCTAGGCTTCTCACCCCGCCAGAAGCTTTAACTCCAACATTTGGGCCAACAACCTTCCTCATCAGGGAAACATCTTCGTATGTGGCGCCTCCTGTTGAGAATCCTGTAGAGGTTTTTACGAAATCTGCTCCAGCACGAACAGAAAGCTTGCAAGCCACTTCTTTTTCTTCATCAGTTAACAGTGAAGTTTCGATGATTACTTTAGTCAAGGCTTTTCCTTTAGCAGCTTCGACAACTGCTTTAATATCCTTTTCGACAGCATCATACTGCTTGTCTTTCAGGGCTCCTATGTTGATGACCATATCAACTTCAGTTGCACCATTTTCAATAGCATTTGCAGTTTCGAAAGCTTTAACCTCTGAAGTAGAAGCACCAAGAGGGAAGCCGATTACTGTACATACTTTAACGTCTTCAGCATCTTTAAGTACTTGTGCTGCAGTTTTA
>DMSR01000056.1 GCA_003457145.1 Bacillus sp. (in: firmicutes) | reverse complement strand
TGAAAGGATGCGAACCAATGAAAACAACACCTGTTTTTACTACAAAAAGGAATGGAAAAATAATTTACAAAAGGCAGATAAAGAATATCCGGCATTTAGGCCAGGGATAACAACCACATCAATATTTTTTTATAAAGAATACAGATGCGGAAAAAATCCATATCCATTGCCAACATATATTCCGGCATGCAATTGGATTGAATCGGATATTGAAGTTTCCAGGCACACATTGACAAATGCCAAAACAGGATTTTCCGCATCCAAATTTATCAATTTTTACAATGGCGAACCATCGGAAGAAAAAAAGGCCAGGATCACCAGGGGATTAGAAAACCAGGCAACAGGTGCAGAGGGTAAAAAATTGTTGATTGCATTTAATAACGCAACATCAACAAAGCCAACCATTGATGATTTGGGGCAAAGTGATTTAACCAAAGAGAATTTCGGGCAAATTGATTCATTAATTACGGCCAACATAATAACCGGGCACAATGTAACATCGGGCCTTTTATTTGCGATACAAGAGCCGGGAAAGTTGGGAAATTCATCAGAATTAAAAACAGCATTTGAGATTTTTAAAAATACATACATTACCCAGTTCACAAACCACTGCCGGAAGGCCGAGATTCCCTGCATTTATCGCATACCATTTCGCTATTAGTTTTCCATATATATCTGAAACATTACTACTTGTATAAAAGTCACCGGATTTGCCGATCTTCTGACGATCTTTCATGTAATAGCCCTTTTTAGGATGATAAAGTGCGACTTCCATGTAATCAGCGTATGTAATAATTTGATTTGGCGTGGCAGCAATAAACTGCTTAATTATTTCTTCCATAACTTCTCCCCAGATTTAGTTTTTCACTGTTGACATAGTGTTTTCTTTATTATATTGTTTAAATAGTAGCTTAACTAAATCCCCTCCCATGATATGAATAAGAACATCCCCCAGAAAAGCCCTTCTCTTGGAGAAGGGCTTTTCTAGTTCTTCATCTTAAAACCCGTTTAAAAATGGATTTGAATCCATCTCATATCCAATCGATGTTACAGGGCCATGTCCAGGCAACACGGCAGTTTCTTCCGGCAATACTAACAGTCTGTCATGAATGCTCTTTATCAATTGGTTGTGGTTCCCTCCTGGCAAATCAGTCCTTCCGATACTTCCGTTAAAAAGTGCATCACCAGCCAGAACGAAAGTATCCTTCGGAAAATAGATTGAAATGCTGCCAGGCGAATGACCTGGTGTTTCAAATACTGAAAAGGCAAATTTACCAATTCTCATTTCTGATTCATCTGTTATTAGGTGATCAGCTTCTCTTGCTTTAATCATTTCTTTCATCATAAAATGTTTCGAGCCATTCAAACCAGGATCCGAAAGCCAATCCTTTTCTCTTTCGTGAATATAAACCTTAATTGCATATTTATCTCTGATGCTGTCTACAGCGCCAATATGATCAAAGTGCGCGTGTGTAAGCAGAATGGCTTCAGGATTCAGTTCATTCTCTTCAATTATTTTTATTAGTTTTTTGGGATTGTCTCCTGGGTCAACTATTAGACAGGAGTTTTCCTCATCAATTATAATGTAACAATTCGTCTGCAAAGGACCAAGGGGAACCTGTTTCCATTTCATATAAAATGCCTCCAGCTATTATTTGTATTACTCAATAGGTTTATTCTACACTAATATGGGACAGGAATTAAGGATGGAATACTAGAGTACCGAGGAGAATTAAAATTGAAATTAATGATAGGAATTGAGGCATCACCCTTTATAGCAGAAATCCCTGACTTTCTGGCGATTTTCACTTCAGTTGCCAATCCTCATCAGGTTCATAATAATTTATTTATTTTCGATTATGGAGTACACGCAGAAGATGCTGCCACATTTTTAAAAGAAGCCGACTTGCTGCAGGAAATTCATTATCTGTTGAAACTGGATCAAGGCATGAAAGGCAATGACTTTTTTGATTATGGATTCTTTACAGATTCCTCCGTCTACTTGTACAAAGATTTTTTATCATCATTCAAAATATGCGGCGGAAGTGATATGCAAATAGAAGCGGCACTCATGCAACTAGAGGAGCATCTAACGTTCACGGGCATTAAGGAAAACAATCAGCATGTTTATTTCGCAAATTCACAATTTGACGAGCTAATTAAGGGTATAGTAAAGGCATATGAAGTTGAGATTGAGTTTTTAGACCTCGACAAATGAATTAAAAAAATATAAAATAAAAAACGAGTGTAAGCTTGTAACTACATAACAGGCTGCCGCCTAATTTTTCTCGAACAGGCTTTTGCCTGCCTAATATTTTTATGAAGGGGGCTTTATAATGGGATTGGCTATTATTTTTGCTTTAGTAACGCTGCTTGCTGGTTATGGAACTTTTACGGCACTAAAAAACAAAAACCTTCTTGGAATTGTTTTCGGTGGAGGAACATTTTTAGTTATCGGCTGGTTTACCGTCATGACAATCATCACCCAGGGTTTCCCTACAGCGCATTAATAACACATGAACAAAAGACCGCCTTTTCATTAAGGCGGTCTTTTTTCTAACTATATTTTGTCTTAACTGTTAATTTCTGCTCCAGGACTCTCCACTAATTACATGCTTAGTCAACAATGTGATTTGAGAAGGCAACTAAAATAACAGGTTATTCTAGAAGCTGATTGATTCGATCAACCTTTTCATGCATTTTTCTTTTAACATCCCTTCTGTCATCAATTCTGATATTAGTGGCTACACGGTATATTCCAGCGTTAAAAGGAGCTTCATGTATGGCCTGGATTACTTCAAATAACACAGGTAACTCTCCCTCAATCAAAGTATTCATCGGCGTGAGCTGAAACTGTATCTTCCCTTCCTTTTCATATTCTCTGAGGATTCTCTGGATATCAGCTACATAAGAGCTCACACTTGGAGTTTTAGTCCCTATCGGAATAACTGTTACGTCTACTATTGCCATGTAAATTTCTCCTTTGTGGTTAGATTATTGGGCTAGTTCAATTATTTCTTTTGTTTCCAGGTTAATAATCTTCTCTAATTGGAATCCATAAAGACATCTTGTTCCAGATGGGGAGCAAGCAAGGGGTTCATTTGCCAATCCAGTAAATATAAGTTCTTCCTTTCCAGATTCCAGGTTGAAGCGGATCAGGTCAAAGCCATCTTGATAAACGTCAGCCTCTCCCATATGGGTTGCACGTAAATACACAAACTCTCTTCCTCCGTCCATTAAATCATAAAAAGGAATAAGCCATCCAGAATAAGAAGTTAATATTGGAACAGCAAAGCCTGCTATACGTTCAAACCTATTGCTGTGGATTTCATAATATGCTCGGTCAGGATCTGATTCATCTATTTTTACAGACAACAAATTCCTTCCCAGGGAATCGAACCGATGAACAAGTGACAATGCTTCCTTCGTATTTTGATCCTTTAGCGAAATGACCCTTAAAGGGGCTTGCAAGGAAATCCCCTCTTCATCCCACTCCTGGAAGACAAGTTCATCCTTTGATATCCAGCGTGCAAATGGCTGTGGCAGCTCGTATTCTTCCATATTCTTCTTCTTTACATCTAAAAGATAAGTGTTAAAATTCCATTCTTCATTAAAAGCCGTTAGTAACACCAAGTGCTCTGCAAATGGATTCCATTCAAAACTTAATTCATATGATTCTATACTTGTTGAAAACAACACTTGTCCGGAAGAATCAATAACCGTAATCGTTCCTTCATTGGAAGTGGCGCTGTGAATTAAGATTAACTCCTTGTCTGGGTTTAGTTCAGCAGTTGTGATTGGGATCTCACTGCTAAACAGCTTACTTTTCAATCCCGCATCAAGCTGGTACGAATAGAGTGATGAACCGTTTCCTTCATTTACAATATAAATGATATTGTTTTCATCCAGCCAGCCTGCAGCCTTATAAAACTCTCCTCCATTGACCTGAATCGGTACGATTTCTGCTCCTAAAAAAGAAAGTGGAGGCATTTCTTTCATTCGGTCAAGATCATGGTGCATCCCAGTATGATTTGTTCCCGTCTTATTTTCTGAACATCCAGAGAGTCCAATTGCAGAAGTGAACAGGAGCATGAATAAAATTATACCGAATGGTACCCTATATGTATTTTTACTACAACCCTTCACCTCTACACCACCCTTTAAAAACTCTGTATATATCTGTACGTTATAATTGCCTAAATGTTTCATGGAATTGACAACAATCTTAAACTATATATTCTTTTTACAGACTATCGCAAATGGAGGTGAAGTCTTGCCTATTCTATTTTATTACCAGAGGCGATTATTATAAACATAACTTTCATCGTTAGTGATGACGTTGGACTTATAAGAAAAAACCTGTGCCTTAAGCACAGGTTTTTTCTGTTATTAATCACTGGTCTGGGAAGGCCTTCTTGCTGCCCGAAGGCTGGCCATAGAATCTTAACAGATCTCCGTAAATGATCTTATCAGAGTACTCAAGTTCATTCTTTGCTTTTTCCATATATGGTTCACATCTTGTATTGTCTGCAGGTTCCCCTGTTGCTTTGTCGTAGCAAGTTTCACGCGTAAAAACATGATTCTTTGTTACAAAGCTCCCATCACGAAGAACAGTAAAATCGAGCCGGTCAGTTGAAAAAAGGTCTGATCCGAAATCTATATCATTTTTTGTATCGATACCTAACAGATGAAGAATTGTTGGTTTCAGATCTATCTGTCCAGAAACCGTAGACATCGTCTTCCCTTCTAGTCCGGGTATGTGGATAATTAATGGGACACGCTGCAGCTGTGTGCTTTCAAAAGGAGTTACTTCCCTGCCAAGATACTCACTCATAGCTTTATTATGGTTTTCAGATATTCCATAATGGTCACCGTATAGAATAATGATTGAGTCCTCATAAAGGCCCTCGTCCTTTAATTTCTGCACAAAAAGCTTCAGTGCTTCGTCCTGATAGCGAACAGTCGGGAAATAATTATTAACAGTCTTATCATTGGATGTATATGGCTGTATAAAGCTGTCCTCCTCACTCAATTCGAATGGGAAGTGATTAGTTAGCGTTATAAATTTCGAGTAGAAAGGTTTTGGCATATCCTTTAGGTGCTGGATGGATTGCTGCAGAAAATCAATGTCCTTCAATCCCCAGCCTACTGAGTTTTCTTCGTTGACATCATAATCAGGCAGCGAGTAAAAACGCTGGTAACCCAATGAACTGTACATAATGTCCCTGTTCCAGAAACTTTTATTATTTGCATGCAGTGATGCAGTATAATAACCGTTTTCGTTAAGAATTTCCGGTGTAGCAGTATATTCGTTACCAGAATGGGTAAAGAAAACTGCCCCTCGACTCAACGGATACAGCGAGTTATCAACCAGGAACTCAGAGTCAGAAGTTTTTCCTTGTCCTGTTTGGTGATAAAAGTTATCGAAGTAGTAACTGTCTTTGATAAACTCATTCAAGAACGGAGTTATCTCCTGGCCGTTAACAGTTTCATTGATAACGAAACTCTGTGTCGACTCCATCGAGATTAGTATGACATTCTTGTCTTTGGCAATGCCAAACATTTCTTCATTCGGAGCCGAATAATTAGCACGTACATAGTTGTCGATATCAGCTAATTCACTGCCATCAGCCATTGCACGCTGCGCTGACGATTTAGATTGTAAAAATGCATCATAAAGATGGTAATTGTATGTTCCGATGTTCTTAACTAACATTTCTCTGTCAAACGTCCTTGTTAACAACTGTGGGCGTTCCGTTTCAGCCATTCCTAAATTGAAGAAGGCAATCGAAATCGCAACAAGGAAAAATGCCCTGCGGTCCACCTTGGTATATTGACGATACCCCATAAATACAGGTTTGAATTTCAATAGAAGTGTCAGAATGATAAGATCTGCAAAATATAATAGATCTGTCAAGTGGATAAGCTCTGTAACACTGCTCCCAAGATCACTCATATTGCTAGTCTGGAACAATACTGGAATCGTTAGGAAATCATTGAAAAAGCGATAAAAAACAACATTGGCAAACAGAATAGCGGAAACTATGAAGCTTGTAATCATGACATAGCGCTTCTGGTTCTTCTCCTTCATGAACAAGCTGATTCCTAAGATTAACATCAAGAAGCTCAAAGGATTTATAAACAGGATAATTTCCTGTCGCCAGTTTTCAATTTTAATATCAAAGCTAGTTTTATAGGAAATATAAGTTTTGAGCCACAGCATGATTATTGCGATTGCAACAATAGATGCTTTCGGCCATTTATTAATGTTCATCGGTTTGCTACCTCCCTGTTACAAATGAACAGATATGGGAATTTTTAGGGTGTTAAAAATTCTACATCCAAGAATCAAACATAATCTTAATACTTTTTTTTCTAAAAAGCAATCGTAAATAAAGTGACAGATGACTCCTAAACAATTGACGCACCAATGAGCGCTTTTCCACAATAATAGACGTCCGAAACCAAAAAAAGTTTCAAGACTAGCTAAATTCGGAAAATTTAAACTTTATTCACAAATAAAAACAGGGAGTCTATTCATATGAAAAGAAACTCCCTGACTTGTCCTATGACTTTCCTATTTTATTCTTCACTAGCCAGGCTGCACCAATCACTCCTGCATCATTTCCTAAAGTAGCGATGCTGATTTCTGTTGACTGTGCAACTCTCGGGAAGGAATTTCTTAAAAACTGTTCTTTCACCGGATTAAGGAGAATCTCACCTGCTTTTGAAACTCCTCCTCCCAGGACGATTTTCTCGGGGTTAAGTGTATTAGCGATATTGGCCAGTGCAATCCCTAGATGCAACGAAACAGTATCTATTACTCTCAGTGCGGTTTCATCATTCCTCTTCGCAGCATCGAATACATCCTTAGCCGTTATATGACCCGTTTCGTTAAAGACTGCCGCTAAATCACCATCAGCTGAACCCTTGCTTAATATTTCATTCCCCAGTCGCACAATACCAGTAGCTGAAGCGATTGTTTCAAGGCAGCCAGTTTTTCCGCAATTGCATGGCGCACCGCCTTCAGCAAGAGAAGTAATATGCCCAATCTCCCCTGCAGCACCGCTCATTCCGTGTACAATGTCTCCATTTGCTATTACGCCTCCGCCAACTCCAGTACCTAAAGTGACACAGACCAAGTCTTTTGCACCATTGCCTGCACCCTTCCACATCTCTCCAAGAGCGGCGCAGTTTGCATCATTATCGATTACAGCTGGCAAAGAAGTTTCTACTTCAAGCAAATCCTTCAATGGATATGGTTCTCTCCACCCAAGGTTTACTGCTTCAAAGATCACACCTGAGGTTAAATCCACCGGACCAGGTGCCCCCATACCAATCCCAACCACTTCACTTTTCGAGTGCCCATGCTCCTCAAGCTTTGCATCAATTGATTTTGCGATATTAACAGTGATATTCTTTCCTTCGTTTGAAACATCTGTCGGTATTTCCCATTTATGAAGAACTTCACCATACAAATTAATGAATGCAAGTTTAGTTGTTGTTCCCCCTAAATCCACTCCAATAAGCCACTTTTCAGCCATTATCTGTCACCTTTTCTTATTTGCATTTTTTTCTCTTTCCAATTGTATTTCATGCCTCAACAGCAAGAGTGCTGCTTGATACTCCCTTGTTTCAATCAATTGAGAATGAAAGAGGTCCTTCAATTCTGATTCCATAAGTTCTAGGTCTGCGACTCTGTCACCAATGTAAATAATTGTTCCGTATTTTTTCAGAAATTGCTGAATGTCATATATCGTTTTCAAAGTATTCTCCTCAATGTTTGTGAAGATAAGAACATGTTTTCATTACATAAGTATAATGCATACCTTAATCCTCCTCAAGTATGCAAGAGACGAATTTTAATAGAATGTAGGTTTCCGCTCCTGTCACACGGCCAGCAGCAGAACTTTAAAAGTGTCATGGTGCCAATTTTAAATTGAATTCTTTTCATAAGGGTTATTAGCAATAGGGTGACAATCAGAAGCCGATTTTTTTTGAAGTAAACAAGCAACAAAATTTACCAGAAAACCTTAACAAATAAAAAAAGCAGCGCAGTGTCTGCTTTTTTTTATTAAAGCTATTTCGCCTGGATTGTTGCTTTCCGAATAAAGAATACTTTCTGTATCTTATTTGGATTCGGGCTCTTTTTGAGATGTTCCTGAACCATAAAACGTCTATTTTGTTGCCAAAACCAACAAAGTTTACGAAAGGAGCCTTTCTTAAAGGCTATCTTATCGGTCCGGATCCTGAGGATTCAAAATGCGCGGGCGTCTATTTTTGAGTGGAATCGGCGAACGGAATAAGACATCTCGTAGAGCTCTAGGGTTAAAAGGAATGAATGGCCAAAGATAAGGGACTCCAAATGACTTCATTCTAGCCAGCATAATAATAAACAGGACAATACCTATTAAGAAACCATAGAGCTGAAATGCTGCTGTTAAAACTAACAGGAATATTCTTACCAGCCTGTTGGCAAGGCTCATTTCATAACTTGGAGTTGCGAACGTACCTATCGCTGCTACCGCCAGATACAGTATGACTTCATTAGTCAGCAATCCCACTTCAACTGCAACCTGGCCAATCATCAAGGCCGCTACCAGACCGAGGGCAGTAGCAAGCGATGTAGGTGTATGGATTGCCGCCATCCTGAGGATATCTATCCCGACTTCAACTATGAAAAACTGAAGGAACAGCGGAATCTGCCCAGGATCATTCGGCCCAATATAAGAAAGTTTATCTGGAAGCAATTCAGGATTGATAGCAAATAGATACCAGAGTGGCAGCAAGAACAATGATGCCCATACAGCCAAAAAACGGACCATCCGCAAATAGGCTCCAACAAGGGGTTTATTTCGATATTCTTCAGCATGCTGTAAATGGTGCCAGTATGTTACCGGAGTAATCAACACACTTGGAGAACCATCAACGATTATGCAGACGTGCCCTTCATATAGATGTGTTGCTGCTGTATCCGGGCGTTCTGTGTACCTTACAACCGGGAAGGGGTTCCAATGCCGGCCAGCAATAAACTCCTCTATCGTTTTTTCAGCCATTGGAAGACCGTCCGTATCAATTTTTGAGATTGAATCTTTAATCTCTTTGACCATATCAGGGTCAGCTATATCTGCAATATAGCAGACGACAATATCTGTTTTCGACCGCCTGCCAGCCTGCATGTATTCCATCCTTAAAGTGCGGTCCCTGATTCTTCTTCTGGTGAGTGCAGTGTTAAAAACAAGTGTCTCAACAAAACCATCTCTTGAACCCCTCACTACCCTCTCTGTATCAGGCTCCTCTGGTCCTCTAACCGGGTAAGTTCTGGCGTCAATCAGAATAATTTCTGATATTCCATCGATCGCCAATGCTGTAGGCCCCGCAAGTACCATATCAGCTACTTTATCAAGATCATCCGTTGTTTCAACCTCTACATATGGTATATAGGTTTTGACCATTTTTTTTAATGTGTCTGCTTCTAAGGCACCAGGCTCAAGCTTTGCGAGCAATTGCATGATGTACAGCAATATATCGTCTTTGACAAACCCGTCGACAAGGAATAGGGCCATATCTCTGCCCGCATACTCCACATCAAGCTGAATGACATCAAAGCTTTTGCCAATCCCCAGTTCTTCCCTTAGAAAGTCAATATTCTCTTTCAGAATTGAATGTACCGGATGCTTCTTTTTTTCCGTCATAGCTCATCTCAGACACCTTTCATTACAGCGCTATACCATTTTTTCCTAACTTTTCCTTTCAACATCTTAGCCAAAAATTCAAAATATCATACTTAATTGCATGTCCTATGGACAAAGTTCATATAGTCTGTAATACAGGTAAACCATTCGAAATGCTTGAGAGGGATGTATTAAATGAAAAAATATTTATTTTTTGGAATTTCTGCCTTTGCTCTTGTTTTATCTGCATTAATGACTCAGTTTCAGCTATTCACGCCAATTGAGGAGACGATTACTTTTTTCCCATTGGATGAATCAGTACAATATAAAGAAGCAAGCACAACGTTGACATTGCTAAAGGATAAAAAAAATAATAAACATAGAGTTGAATGGAAACTTAGTTCCAAACTTGACCGACAGGCATACTTAAGACAGGATTTGGGGCTGCTGTATGTCAATGGCCGCTTAAAGGGAAAAGCAGGGCAGTGGAAGCAGGACACGGCCAAGTTGTTTCAGGAAGAAATCATTCACACTGGAGAAAGTGCAAAGTATGAAACCATTTCTTTTCATTACGCAGAACTTCATGGTGCTGGGGACAAAATCTCCAGTTCACAAATAATGTCTGGAGACATGTTATATGTAATTGATTCACCTTTCAGCCCCCTTCGTTCTTTCAGGGTACCTAAAAGTAAGCAAGAAAGAGAGTGGGCACAGGTTCTTGACCAGGGGACATCCAGTCTCCTAAATAAGACCTTGGAAAAGGCTTCAAAAATACATTCATTCGATTTAGCAAACTACACTTCTGTTCCTCTAGATGAATTTATAATGTATGAAGACCAGCCGATTCGTGGCTTTACACAAGGAGAAACTGCAGAAATAATTGGCAAGCTCTGGGAGGGAATATATAAAAACTACTATTTGGGCATAAAAAAAAGCGATGGCACTGCAGCCGATCCACTCAACAGTACCATGCCTCAAATTTTAATTTCTAAAGATAAAACACATATACTCCTTGTTACACAAACACAGGATGGAGAAAGTATCATCCTTAGGCAGATGCTTCAAGGTAATCATTGATCTGAGTTAATGTCTTACGGTAATTTTCCTGATCTGGTTTAAGTTCAACAGCTTGTTCTGCATATTTTTGAGCTTCTTTGAAATTCTTTTGATCTAAATAAACAAGGGCCAGATTGTAATACGCCTCATGAAATCCAGGTTCTATCTCGATTACTTGGAGAAGATGCAATTTGGCTTCTTCCAAGCGTTCCTGCTTAATCTCTGTATATGAGCGAAGGAATAATGTTTCCGCAGAGGAATTCCCTCTTTCTTCATATGACCTAAGCAAATCATTCGCCTTTTCATACTCTTCAGCTTTTATATACTGTTGGGCAAGCAACAGGATTGATTGCTCGTCAACTATGTCTGCTTGGCCGCTGAAGCCATATTGCAATGAAAATAGGATTGTGGCAGTGGTAGCACCAACGAATAATAATTGCAGCCCTAGATGTTTTTTCTTTGGAAGATGCAAAATCCCTGCTGCTGCAAATCCTCCCGCCAACCCGCCAATATGTCCTGCATTATCAATTCCGGGAATGGTAAAGCCAAAAGCAAGGTTGATCCCTAGCACAACGAATATATTAAGGCCTAATGTTCTCCAAAACAGCCTTGGATTGACTACACCAAAGTACAAGAGCGCTCCAAAACAGCCAAATATTGCGCCGCTTGCCCCTGCAGACAAGTTTGGGCTGATGATAAAACTGGCAAGCGTTCCTCCGAATCCAGCTACAATATAAATAATTAAAAATCTAATATTCCCGTACAGCCGCTCGACCATCATTCCTAAATAATACAGAGCCAATGTGTTCATGAATAAATGCAACAAACCAATATGGATGAAGATTGGCGTGAAAAAGCGCCACCATTCTCCACCGAGAATGAGCGGATTGAATTTTGCACCAAATTTAATCAATGTTGAAGTATCAGTGCTTCCGCCAGTGGCTTCCATGATTAAAAAGACTATGATCTGGATTGCCATGAATAT
>DMSR01000192.1:5158-8174 GCA_003457145.1 Bacillus sp. (in: firmicutes) | reverse complement strand
GCTCTCAGTTTAATGGGCTGTCCGGGGAGGGGCTAGAGAGGCTACATGGCTCGAGTATCCCACAGCTAAAATCATTATGATCATCCAAAATGCCTTCAAAAAGCGGGAACCATTGAAGAGGATAGTAAGCATCAGGAACAAACAAACCCAGGAAATGATCAGCCACGCATGTCCCACTTGAAAATCGGTAAGGACAGCGTAAAACGACCTGACCAACCCCACGCTTTCATAAAAATAGTAGACAACCTGCAGAACGGGACCAAATGAACTAAAAACAATCCCGAGCGCAGAGGCCAGCAGGACATTTTTAGAAACATCCAGTGTTGGTTTTCGGTTCTCAGGAATGAAGGATAAAACAACATGTCCCATCAATAAAGAAAAGAATAAGTATGTAAGCCATTCAGCAGATGCAATTAGTATATTCATGTTATTTCTTTTTCCTCACTATTAGGAATGAAACAATCAGTATAATGACCAGGCCGAAAATCAGAATAGGGAAAAAAGTACTTTCTCCACTACTTTTCACTTGAGAGTTTTCATCATTCCTATCCTTTAATTGTTCTCCCTGTTTTTCGGGCTGTTCTGTCCCCTGCCCTTCCTCCACTTGATTCTCTTGTTGTTCCAACTGAACAACAAAATTAACCTTTCCTTCTATTGTATGACCATCATTCCCGACGATTTTCCAAACGATCGTATAGTTACCATTCTCAAGCTTTTGATTAAGATCCGCCTTCATGGTGTTCCCATTAACGATAAGGTTATTCAACGGTATTTCCGTTTCCTCCGAATGAACCAGCTTCAAAGTGCTTAGTGATTCGATTTCAGTTTCAAAAGACAGCATCACACCCTGGAGAGGTTCTGTTAGGATATCCCCTTCCTTTGGTGTCGAGGTATCAAGACCAGTATGGGCCTCAGCCCAGATTCCAGGAGACAAAAGGCTTACGATGATGATTAACGTGATTAACTTTTTCATAAAAAACATCCTTCTCTTTATTCATCCGATTTTCCGGAACAATAGTTTTTAACATCTACATAGTTTTTAACATGTACCATGATAACATTCTTTCTATGTTTCTGTAAGAGTTGTTCACTTGACCTCTATATAAGCTCTTATTATTCTTTACTAGGATGATTGATTTTCATAGGGTAAATCAATTATTTAGTTAGTACAGCTCGCTATTTTTGCTGCTGTAAATGTCACCATGTGTTTGATTCTGCTTAGCCCGGTTAAAATAAAAGGGGATTAATCTAGAAAGGGTGTTCAACATGACAAAGAATGAAAAAGAACGAACAATCTCAGTCCAGCAAGCAATAGAGGCACGGCACAGCATTCGCAAATATAAGCAAGAGCCCATTGATAAACAGGAACTTATCAAGATTTTTGAACAGGTACGCCTGTCCCCTAGTGCATGGAATCTTCAGCCATGGCGCTTCCATGTTGTCACGCAAACCGGTCTGAAAGCTAAGCTTGAGGAAGCGGCTTACGGGCAAAAGCAAGTAACATCTGCCCCAGCAGTAGTGGTGGTTGCAAGCGATATGGAGGATGTACTTGCTAACCTTGAGGAAACCGTTCATCCAGGCCTCCCAGCAGAAAGAAAAGAAGAGGAAGTCGCCAATTTAGCAGGGTTCTTTAATGGAATGAGCGTCGAGGATCGTGCACAATGGGGACTAACCCAAACGAATATTGCATTCGGCTTTTTGATGCTTGCTGTTCAAGGATATGGTTATTCCAGTGTACCCATGCTCGGCTTTGACCAGGACAAAGTCAGAGAACTCCTTAACCTCCCTGAACATGTAAAGTTCGCTGGCATCCTGCCAATCGGAAAAGCGGATGGAGAAGGACATCCTCATCACCGCTTGCAATTAGATAGAATCGTCAGCTTTCATTAGTTTAGAGTCCGGTACTGAAAAATTAAAATTCAGGTAGCCCCTTCCCGTTAATGAGGAGGGGCTTTAATATTTCCTAAAGCCGGGTTCATGCTTCCCCCTAACAAAGGAGGAAATCTTTTATCTCAGTTGACTAGGATACCCCATCGACTGTTATTGACCTTAATTTCAGCCAGAACTTTTTATTTTTTCTAACAAATACTGTACGCCATATAATAAATAAGCTTTATAGTGGATGTAGATGAAAAAATTTAAATTACTTAACCGATCCAAACCTACAATTTTAACTTTTTTCAGTAGGTCTATGAAAAGAAAAGCAAAAAGACCATCCGCAATCACATTGAGTAATATAAACTTTTTAAAATTTCCGTATGAGTGTTTAAGCAGCCACATGGAAAGAGGCATATAAGGACCGATACTAAAAGGGAGTTCATTCGTTAAAAACGAGCCCTGTTTATCGTAAAACTTCCACCACTTCCGCTTGTGCCCAAATATGTGATTGATGATCTCAAAAATAATAATAAATATACCTGCAAAAGAATAACGTTTAATACTGCGTTTTCCTATAAATAACAAAGATAACCACGGAATGATTATAATAGACAGATTAAATGCAAAGTGCCTTCTTGATATCATGAACCTATCCTCCTCATCCTTATATTGACTCTTTTTTAAAATAACCAATATCCTGAAAATAAACCTCGAAATAATAAGCTTTTATATCCTCCAAGATTAATTTCCAATACGAAATTTCCTGCGAGTGCAATCAACCCTTGTTGAAGGAATTAGGCATTTCGTAAATATTTTCAGCCTTTAAAGTGCCCTCAACAGCTTACATCGAAACACTACGGGTTCTAATAAAAAGGTTCCTTCCTGCTAATCCTAATTTAGCAGGACATAAAAATTAGCCATTATTCGAAAGATATAAGGTAATGGAACAAGGAAAGATGGGGGGATAATGATGAAAAAAGTTATTTGCACCGATAACAAAGGTTTGGAACTGGAATTCAACTTGGGAGAGGGATACCAGGTCGAAAAAGAATTAGACAGCACTTACATTGTCCTCAATGAACAAGGAAAGAAGCATACTGTTTTTAAAACTAATTTTAAACCAGTCGAGGAAACGGAA
>DMSR01000192.1:0-5141 GCA_003457145.1 Bacillus sp. (in: firmicutes) | reverse complement strand
GTCCTTAAACTCTTAAATGTAATGTTTAAAGACAATGCAACCAATAAGTAACCTTAAAACTTCGGTTTTCATAAGGTCAATCCTATAGATTCGCTCCGTCCTTTCTTCTATGTAGGCAAAGTGCCATACTTCAGAAATACAAGATTCCCTCCCCAACTGCGGGTGTGGATGATTGACTAAAAGAACGACAGGAGCCCTTCCTTGACACCTTCTCCTGGAAAATACGTTTTATTTTCCCTGTTCATCCTTCCATCTCACTTAATACAGCCACACTCCAGCTGAATAATCCTCCTAACAATGTACAAAATATTCATGTTCACAAGGAGGTGTGTATATGCCTAATTTAAATGATAATAAGTTCAGAAAAATTCAATCAGAGAGCCAAAAGCAAGGAAAATCTTACGAAGAATATGCCGCAGAGCTTGAAATGAATAAATTGAAGGCACAAAAAAGGAAGTAACACAATCTGCCTATGATAAGATAAAAAGCCTAATCCCCGCTGAAGGAATTAGGGTTTTCAATAATTTTAGGGATGTGTCTATCTGTCTTGGTGGGCTTCCGACTTATCTTAATGGTCGCGATTCACCATATAATTCAGTAAATGCTTTAAAAAAGTGGTTTTGAGCGGCACTGAATTCAATGCTTCCGAAGCAAGTGAGTAATGTTCCCACATTGCTTTTTTTGCATCTTCCTGACCTAGGACAGAAACAAAAGTCGAATGGTTGTTCTCGGCATCTTTCCCGATCGATTTTCCGAGTAAGCTTTGATCTCCTTCGACATCAAGCAGATCATCCTTGATCTGAAAAGCGATACCCGCATGATAAGCGAATTTTTTCAAAGCCCCCATCTCAATCTCCTCTGTATCTGCGAGAATGGCGGGCATAATGATCGATGCTTCAAATGCGATCCCTGTTTTATAGAAGCTGATTGTATTCAGTTGTTCAATCGACAATATTCTGCCCTTAGAATCCAGGTCCATTGCCTGACCCTTACACATATCCTCTGTCATTTGGGCGGAGTATTGAATCAACGTAAGTACCGCTTTCGAATCGAACTGATCCAGCGATGCTTGCTCATCAATTGCCTTCTGGGTCAGAAACAGACCGGTCAATTCAGCTGTCGCAGTGTTATATACCTGATGCAGGGTGGGGCGCCCCCTGCGAAAGGACGCATTATCCTGGGAAGGCAGATCATCGAAGATCAGGGAGGCTGTGTGCATAAATTCCAATGACCTAAGAAGCGGCATGATTGCCGACTCATCAAGCCCATACTCGTTCACAGCCATGGCCCAGGCNNGGCCTCAACCGCTTCCCCCCGCCTTCTAGGCTGTAATTAGCCGCCTCAATGATTGGCTCCTTCAGCAAAGAACCACTCTCCGTTTTATGGAACTTTAAAAAGCCGTTAATCTGGTTGCGGACGTTCTTGATGGTTTTTAGAAATTCTTCCTGCTCCATCCGTTCATTTTTCAGGATCGAAATGATATGGTCCCGAAGTAATTTATCAAAAAAATCCACATTATCTGCTTTTCGGACCATTTTTTGAATGAGGCTATTGAATTTGGGGTTTCCAGAAGCGAATAGCTCCATGGTCTCATTGTATTTTTTTGTTCCCATTCGCTCTTTAAAGCGCTTCNNGAAATCACTTCACAAGTCTTGGGATCCGACCCATACACGTTATGGATCAGGTGGGAGATGACTGTCCAATATAACTCGAAAGGGTTAATGAGATCCAAACGCTTATGATGATAGTTTATATAATAGGTAAAAGGTGTGACAGCTCCATCCTTCAGGTCATCGAACATATCCGAAAAATCATCTGCCAGCTGATTGTATATGCCATAAAAGAAGGTTCGATCATTAAAGCCTGCATTCTCAGGGGCACTGATCACTGAACGGACAATCAATCGGGAGGATGACGATTTTAAGATGATTGGTATATAAAGCTCTTCATTCGTGTAGTTATCAATGGACAAATCCTTTAGACGATCGATTTCCTGTGCGTTAAAAAATACATAGGACTGCTCGAAAAAAGATTTCACCGTTTCCGGTTGCTGATGCTCCTTTATATACTCAAACGCTTCCCGAAGCTCCGAATGTATATACCTGATCAGCTCTGCCTCGTTCCAAGTCCACTCTCGCAAATTAGGGACAGAGCCAGTGATGAGTGTCGTACGGATCAGATCGGAATATTGGGTTTTCTCTGTTTCGGATAATACTTTTGAGTCGAGAAGATCGTCGATAAAGGGATAGGTCAGCCCATAGGAATAACCTAGTCGAATAGCCTGATCCAATTTCCGGGCCCGCTCTTCAGGAGAGAGCTTATCGCTCATCTCTTCAATCTCATGCATCAATACGCCTGCAATGATCTTGATCAGTTTCCGCTGGGCGTGCACAGCATCCATCCCCTTTGGAATATTGGAAGACACCGACTTAAGTTTGTTTAACACCCAGATCATCGCCGACTCTATTCCTTCTTTCTGCGCCAAACGATATAAACCCGCCATGCTGAAAGAATCTGACTTGTCTCCTCGATCAGCCAGCTGGCTTTTTAAATTTTCAACAACCCCTCGAACCCTTACCCTGGTATCATCTAAGCCTAAATCTTTGCCCAAATCACGCAAAAAAAGATAGGAAATGCTTCGGTCCAGATAATTATCCAGCTTGCCTGTTTTGTCCAGCCAGCGGATATAACTATGATACCGCCGTGAAACCGGCTTTTCCTTTCCACGAGAAAAATAGGATAATGAAAGATGACGAATATGATTATGTTTCCACGCTTGGATATCCTTAGTCAGAACCGGTACGTAAGACTTCTGCCTGACTTGCCTTTGAAGCGATTCAAAATAATCAGCAGCCTTCTGCTCCGCCAATCGATAGCTTGCATCTGCTTTCTCTCTTAACTCCTCATTCATCATGCATAACCCCTACTTAATGCATTTTTGCAAAAACACAAACCGATATTATTTTCCTATAAAATTAATAAAATATATTTAAATATAATCCAGAAGGATCACCTTTATAACCAGAATCCATAATAAAAGGATGATCAAGTTCCCCCTATATTAAAAAATCCCCCAAATCGGGGGATTCAGTTTCAGGGTAGAACAGGTTTTGTAAATATAACCGGCTCGCCGCCCAAGGCTTTTAAGAATGCAATCAAATCCACTTTTTCCTCATCAGTCAAACCTAATGGATTCATGAATCGCTTTATGAAAAAGCTTTTATTCTCATGATTATCCCCGCCGCGATTGTAATAATCGACTATCTCTTCCAGGGTTGACGCGCTGCCATCATGCAGATATGGAGCTGTATGGGTAATGCCATACAGGCTTGGCGTGCGGATTCTGCCAAGATCTCCTGGATCCCCAGTAATCGCAAACCGGCCTTCGTCCCCGGATTCAAGTCCAATGTTATAGTATTTATTATCTGATAAGTTAGGGCCATTATGGCAGGTAACACAGAAAGCCTTGCCAACAAATAAATCTAAACCGCGAATTTCCTGGTCATTAAGGGCACCCCTGTCACCTCTAAGGAACTGGTCGTACGGTGTATCTTTTACAACCACCAGTCTTTGGAATGCTGCCAGGGCTTTCGCAAGATTCTCTTCTGTAATACCATCCTCAAACGCCGCTGCAAAAAGTTCATTGTACCCTTCAATACTTTTCAGTTCAGCGATTAACTCCGGCAATGTCTGGTTCATTTCGTCCGGATTCTGAATCGGCCCCAAAGCCTGCTCTTCCAGGGAAGAGGCACGGCCGTCCCAAAAATATGTTGAGTAATATCCAGCATTGATAATCGTCGGACTATTTCTGCTTCCATCCGTGCCATCCAGCTTTTTCATCGTTGGCAGACCATCACCATATCCCTTATTGGGATCATGGCATGTTTGGCAGCTTACCGTGTTATCCCCAGAAAGCCGTGGATCGAAAAACAGCGTTTGCCCAAGCTTGATCACCTCAGGCGTCATCGGATTATCAGCAGGAACCGGAACACTGCCAACCGGGAAAAGATCTTGTCTAAGCAAAATCCTCTGAATCACCGCATCGATCTGCTCCACCTCGGCTTGCTCCTGATTTTTCTCAATCGCATCTGAATCCGGGGCCTTTACCTCTGCCTCTTCGGTAAGCGAACATCCTGATAAAAATAATCCTATCAATACACCAGCCATAAATTTTTTAATCATATATAAGCAACCCCTATTATGGATAATAAGTGGAAACCACCTAAACTTATTATAAATAGAGGCTATCTGAAAAAGGCCCTGCGAATGTGTAGAATTCTTTAACACTTCATTTCATGAAAAAATAAGATACATTCATCGATTTGCTGGTATTTTACACATTGCTTTCCTGAAAGTCTTCTCCTGAAGTCCGATCAAATTTTCTTATTAGATAGATCGTTGCCCGTACTAACCAAAAGGAAGTGGTCAAAGTCATAAAGGAGTAGAACCAATGCCAATCATGGTATTTAATAAGCTTGGTATTCTTTTCAAGCCAGATCTCCCCTATGCTAATTGGTGTGCTGAAAACAAATACCTTTAGGACCGTTTTAATGAACGTTGAATGGTAAGTCATTTGGTTATAATGGACACATGTAATCGGAAACAGCAAAACGTCGAATAAAATATTGATATTAAAGGTTTGCGGCAATAATCGCACCGGATAAGTAATTTTCTTTTTTCTTAAGACAAACGAATCAAAAAAAACTGAATAAAATGCCTTTAGGAAAAAAATTAAAATCCAATCCTTGACTGGCTGCTTTTTTAAGATAAATGGCAAGCTGACGACTCCTGCTATTAACAATGATCTTAATATATTGCGTTCACGCATAGAACATCACCCCAATCCTTTTATAGGGTGTGTATTAATCTAATTAGAAATTCCTGCCCTTTTAAAAAAAAGGTTTGTGATTCAGGTGCTTTAATTTCAATAAAGTTTCACGGTAATACTTTTGTGGAATAGTATTAATTCAAGCTATTTTCAATAAAAAGCTTATCAATCACAGGATCAAGAAAGGAGATAATCATGAATTATAAAAATATAACGGTTGCTGGCAGCGGTGTTTTAGGCAGCCAGATTGCATATCAAACAGCATTCAAAGGGTTCAATGTATCTGTTTACGATATAAGTGACGACGCGATTG
>DMSR01000141.1 GCA_003457145.1 Bacillus sp. (in: firmicutes) | reverse complement strand
GGCCGTTGCATGGAGACCCCCATCCGAAAAAGAATCAGGGGTGGCATTCACGATGCCCATGATCCGGGGGCGCGAGAGATCCATCGCGAAACGAGCGGTTTGCCAGATCATGCGAGAGCAATCCTGTGCACATGTGAAGGAACTTTCGAGAAATCAATCAGAATCTGTTCATCGTCCCCATCACCTTCACCAGTCCTATTATCACCCGTATGCTCTACACCGCCGCTCGGATGCTGCAGCTGGTTATAAAAAATGAAGTCGGAATCCTGCCTGCATTTTCCGTTTTCATCTGCTAAAAATGCGGAGGCATCAAGATCAAAGCTGCTGCCGCCGGTATACCGATTCGTATCCCAGCCCAGGCCGACAATCGCGCGCGTCATCCCAGGGTTGGTTTTTGTCAGATCGATCCGTTGGCCTTTTGACAGGTTGATTCCCATTTTAATCACCTCTTTACATTTCAATAAGTTGATAGCACATGAACTTTTCATCAAGAGTTTTTGTTGTTTTCATGCTGCACAGCATCAGATTCAAATAACAGCGATTAAGAGTAAGATCGTACAACATCACTCAAACCGGCTGCATTCGTTCCGGTTCCTACAGCAGCGAACTTCCACTCATTTCCACTTCGATAAATTTCACCGACTACCAGGCTAGTCTTGCCGCTATAATCGTCCGTTAAGTTATATTTAATCATTTCCTGATTGTTCGTTGGATTGACAACACGAATAAATGCATTTCGAATCATACCAAAGTGCTGTTTTCGCTTTACACAATCATAAATATTCACGACGAAAACTAGCTTTTCTATATGTCCTGGAACTCTATTAAGTTCTATGAAGACTTGCTCGTCGTCTCCGTCTCCGTCCCCGGTTAAGTTATCTCCGGTATGAGTAACACTGCCGTCTTTGCTTTTAAGATTTCCGAAATAAATGACATCGCTGTTATTTTGAAGTTTGTCATTTGCGCCTAACAGGATGACCGATGCGTCACAGTCGATATTTGCTCCCCCTCCGCCTCCGCCGCCAAACAGAGAACCAAACAAACCTCCACCTCCGCCGCTCTTTTGGACTGGGTCCCAACCTAAGCCAACCATTATTTTTGAAAGTCCAGGATTTCCTTTAGTTAAATCGACACGCTGACCTTTTTGTAAGCTAATAGCCATTTCCTTCACCTCTGTAAGTATTTTTTTAATTATCTATTATTAGGCTTTTTTCTAGTAGATTGGTAATTACATATAAAAACAGTTTTCAATTTTTCTGCTTCCAGAGAAGTTTGATTTGGTTTGAAACCAAAATCTGAATGAAGTTTATATGTTAATCAACAACAACCTATAAGAAAACTGCCAATAATCAAACTGAACAATTTGCTAGGATTATTGCTTTACTTTTTTAAAGTTTTCCTGCAGCTGCATTAATCGTTTAGTGCCTTCTTCCCTTAGGCGTTTATTTTCTTCTTCAATCGATTTTGTTTCCTGCATACCCTTCATGATGATATTCCAGCTTTCTTCAATCGTCTCAATCTTGATGCCAGGACTTCCGGCCAGGCGCGCAATATCAACACTTTGGCTAGAGATGTTCTGCGCATTCCTGACAAGCATTTCATTTGTGCGGCGATCAAGCTCATTCATTGAATCTGCCACCAGCTTTTGCCGCTTGGCCGCAACTGCCTGAATCAAGCCATTCTTGAAGATAGGAATGGTAGTGACAAATGCTGAATTGATCTTACCGATCAGCTTTGTATTTCCTCTTTGCAGCAGCCTTATTTGCGGGGCTGTTTGCAAGGCAACCATTTTTGCCATTTCCAGGTCATAGATTCTCTGTTCAAGAAGCTCTATTGCATTTCGCAAGGTATCAAGCTGCATGGAAGCCATTTGGTCACCTGAAGCCGCCTTGGCCTCAAGCTGGGGCAATTGGTTTGATTTAAGTTCATTTGCTTTCAGCTCTCCTGCCACAACATATTTTTCAAGTGTCATGTAGAACTGATAATTTTGATCGTACATCCGTTCAAGCATATTGGTGGATTCAACCATTTCACTCTGATATTTAGAGATTTCTATATAAACATTATCAATTTCCTTGCCCATCGTCTGATACTTGCCAAAGAGCTTTTCAACAAGCTTTTCGCTTTTTTTAAACAACTTGCCAAAAATGCCGCCAGACGATTTTTCGAAATCTTTCTTATCGAAGCGGTCCATGATCTTCCCAAGCTGCTTCAACAGCTCTCCTGAATCCTCTACTTTTGTCGTACGCATATTTCCAAGGATCTGGTCAGAGAACCTGGAGATTTCAACAGCAGGCTCTTTACCAAACTCAAGAATCTGGATTTGATCACGCTCATCAATGCTGCGTGCCAGGTTTTGAACCTCTGGTTCATTCCTGAGGGCAAGCTTTAAGTCCGATACACTTGCTTCCGTTAATTTATCTTCAGGATTTGCTGTTACAAGGCTGACATCTTGATTCTGTGTTTGGTTCATCATGTCAATCTCCCCTTAGGTTTTTTAATATTCCTTGAAAAATCACTTTTTTTATAATCGAAGGCTCTTTGAATTCCTGTTCAAAAACAACATCTTCAAGCCAGTGGGCATCGAATGTTCCGTCTTCGATATAATTCTCGATATCATTGTGTCCAGGAGGATTATAAATCACCAGGTCGACACCAAATTGGTTCATTAGCAAAAGCAATGCTGCGTCTGCCCGGGTCAAAGTTCCATTAAGCTCATTATTATATAAAATAAGCTTAGGCACTTCCTGAGAGTAATCAAACTTTTGCAGCATTTTCAATATACTCTCCGGGACCTGCATAGCCTGAGTAAAAAGGTAAACTCTCAGCTCCTCCTCATTTTCTTGAAGCTGAGGCTTTAATTTTGGGCTTGCACAAAGATTCCTAATAGCGATACCCAAACCCTTTTGAAGCCCTGTTGGCAAATGATTATACTTCCAGTAATTTGTTCCAGTCATCTTTTCTGGACTTAATAGTCCGTCTGTCCCTAATGCATTTCGATAGTGAAAACGGAAATCGCTGTTAGCCCCTGATGAGAATGGAAAGTTTTTAATCAGCTGTGTATTTTCTTGCCCTATCATGGCATGTAACCGATCCCAATACTCACGGCGATTCCTGCTGACACCATACACCTTTGAAAAAATTGCTGGAATTTTAACTGTTCTATCCTTTACCTCGAAGTTAGGGCGAATCATTGCTTTTTCCCTGGCGAGCAAGAATAATTCGTCATAGGTTGTTTTCAAAGTGATAACGGCAGGAGCATAGTCTCGTAACTGCCACGGTTTATAAAGACCGGACCCTTCATGGTTAAGAATTGTTTCAATTTCCCGCGATGCCCTGTAGGCAACAGTTGCTGTCCGCTTCCGCCTTTCGGCCGGGAATGGCTCTGGTGTCTTCTTTTCAGAGAATGCATGCACAAACGACTTTTCATTCTTAGGATCCGCCAATGAAAAAGCATCGTTTCCTTCAGGTGTGAAAGAAACAATATCACAGCCGGTTTTCATAAGGAAATAAAGGAAATATTGATGGCTTTTCTTAAAATTGCCGTACCAGATAAATCCTGGCATCCTTATTTCCGGCTCTGCCTTTTGAAACGGGGTTTTCAAATGATTAAAAGACCATTTTATGACATCGACAAGGACTCTTCGAAGCTGTGGGCTTTTCAAACCATCTTGTTCTGTCCGGGCAAACATATCGATCATTTCAATTGCAGCTTCCCTGATTTTCCGGTGGACAAGTGTATTATCGGAAGATATTAACAATTTTTCACCGTCAAGGAATGCGACAAAGCGATTGATTGATAAATTTTGTTCTTTATTGATATTTATGACTCTTTGGATTGATTGAAAGTGGGCATTATCAATTGTTTTATCAAGCGATTCATCACTCAACAAAATCAAACCGTGCTTATGTACATATTCGAATAGCTGATTATAATATTCATCTTCATCCAAAGGAATTCCGATAAACCTGGCGAGGACTTGGCCAATGTGCATGGTGGTCCCCTCTTTTTGAAAAAGCGGACGCTCACTAACCGCCCTTTCCAAAAAACTTAACCAATTATCGGAGGTAACGGGCAATGTATGTACTTTTAATTGGTTTATTGATGGATACATAAAATCACTTCCCTCTACGAGCGAAAGTCTAGAATTAAATTTTATTTATCTAGGCTCTTTTCGTTGCTTTGCTGTATGCCATTCCAAAAAAAATCTGTTTGAAAGGTAAAAATACAGGAATAATAGCATAAAAATCCAGCCCTTTATCCCTTCATATCCTTCGGTGAAAACAACAATTATTCAGAAATCTGCCTTTATATACCATCATAACATAGATAGAGCTTTCATTTTCCATATAGTATTAGCTAGTACGATTGAAATCTTAAAAAGTTTCGTAACATTAACAAGTTTCCCGCATTTTCACCTTTTTTCTTGTCCACGCATATAGTTGAGTACCAAGAAGCGGAAGGTGGACTTAAAATGCGTTTTTTATATAAAAGGCAGCCCGCTAACGAGTTACAGCATGAAATCCAGGATGTTAAGCATGCAATGTGCTCTGGCAAACTCGTTTTGTTTGATTTGCTCTTCTATTCATTTATTTTCGCCATTTTATTAATTCCAGCACAAGCTAGTTTGGTTATTTTCGGAGGACTGTTCCTGCTCATTTATGTTTCATTTGCTGGTCTATTCTTAATTTTCCGCAAGATAATGAATAATTGGAGGGAATTCAACG
>DMSR01000432.1 GCA_003457145.1 Bacillus sp. (in: firmicutes) | reverse complement strand
GGTCGAGCGCAAAGGCAGCTCCCACCTGTGCAGCTTCCTGCCCCTGGCACGAAATTACAAACGGAATCTTACCGGCACGGTTCAACAGCCACATCCGCTCATCAAGTCGGCGGGCCAACAGCATTGTCTCATATATTTCTAATACTCTGTCATCAGTTAAGCCAAGTGCTTTATGACGATTTTCTGCCATCTTTATACCTCCCAATTGTTCGTAATGCATTAAGAATGAATTGCTTTGCCATCCACTGCAAGTGCAGCTTCTCCAATTGCCTCGGATAATGTAGGATGCGGATGGATGGTATGGGCTACTTCCCATGGTGTAGCGTCGAGAACTTTTGCAAGGCCTGCTTCTGAAATCATGTCAGTAACGTGCGGCCCGATCATATGAACACCTAAAATATCATTTGTCTTTTCGTCAGCGACAATCTTGACAAAGCCATCGGATTCACCATAAACAAGCGCTTTTCCAACCGCCTTGAATAAGAATTTCCCTGTTTTCACCTCATAACCTTTTTCTTTTGCCTCATCTTCAGTCAGCCCGACACTTGCAGCTTCTGGAGAGCTGTAAATACATTTAGACACAAGTGTGTAATCGATCGGGGACGGGTTTCCATTAGCAATATGTTCTACCGCAACGATTCCTTCATGGGAAGCAACATGCGCCAGCTGCAAACCGCCAATGACATCGCCAATCGCATAAATATGTGATTCCTTCGTTTGATAGAATTCATTTGTTTGAATAAAACCTTTTTCTAGCTGGATTTCGGTATTTTCAAGTCCTATTCCTTCTACATTTGCTTGACGTCCAACTGAAACAAGCAACTTTTCTGCCTTGAATTCCTTTTGCTCGCCTTTTAGTTCAGCATTGATGGTCACTCCTTCGCCTTTTTGAAGGGTGTCTGGCAATACCTTTGCGCTAGTAACAATTTTCACGCCTTTTTTCTTCATTGCTCGCTGCATTTCGCGTGAAACTTCCTTATCTTCTGTAGGAACTATCCGGTCAGCATACTCGATCACGGTAACGGCAGTTCCAAAATCGGCCAGCATGGACGCCCATTCGATACCGATGACTCCACCGCCCACGATGATAATCGACTTTGGAAGATCTTCCATAACCAAAGCTTCGTCAGATGTCATAATGTATTGTCCGTCTGCCTCTAGACCTGGAAGCGTCCTTGGACGTGATCCTGTGGCAACAATTACATTTTTGGGTAAAAGCATTTCATTTTCTTCCCCGTTATTCATCTCCACTGAAATCGTCCCGGGCATCGGCGAAAAAATGGAAGGACCAAGGATTCGTCCCAAACCTTCATACACATCAATCTTGCCTTGTTTCATTAGATGCTGCACACCTTTGTGAAGCTGTCCGACAATTTTTTCTTTTCTTTCCTGTACTTTTGTGAAATCCACACTGATTTCACCTGTAGTAACACCGAACTCTTCACTTTTTTTTGCGGTGGCATACACCTCAGCACTTCTTAGCAGCGCTTTACTTGGAATACAGCCTTTATGTAAGCATGTCCCGCCAAGCTTTCCTTTTTCAACGATGGCTGTCTTCAAACCAAGCTGAGAAGCACGGATTGCTGCAACATATCCGCCAGTCCCGCCTCCGAGAATGACCAAATCATATTCTTGAGCCATTATGAATTCCCTCCTCCGATTACATTTTTTGAAAATTTTTTAATCCTCTATAAGGAAATACCAGCCGCCTTCGCCTTTCTTGTCTATCTGCGGCTCCTAACTCCTCGACCACAGGTCCAGTTTCGCCTTCTAGAAACTCCGAAACTTCAACTCCACCGTCAGAAGCATAGAGCGCTTCTTTGTCCGAGTCTCCAGTTTCTCCGTTTCTGAACAGTCGGCTATACATTCCGGTTTCGGACCGCCAACTGAAGTCAAAGAACGACTTCACCTGTCGGCCCTCCGATGGACAGGAGGGCCTAGTGCCGACGTTGCCACAGGACGTGGCGGCTCTTAGTCGGCCAGCGCTTGTCGGAGTTGAACAGTCGCCTTCGCTTTTCTATTTACCTGGATAGTCTCTTACGTTTTCTTCTCCTCGGAGAATCCTTAGTGCTCCCTCTGCTAAGGCCTGCAATTCATTTTCACCCGGTTTTACGATTACATCTGCTATCCAATTGATACGCTCGGAAATTCCTTTTACGAACTCTTTGCCGTATGCGAGCCCGCCTGTAAGGATAATTGCATCTACTTTTCCGGCCAGCACTGCACTGGCAGATCCAATCTCCTTTGCAACCTGATAGGCCATTGCACCATAGACGAGACTGGCTTTTTCATTGCCCTGCCCGATCATTTTTTCAACCATGATCGCATCGTTGGTACCCAGGTATCCAACAAGACCTCCCTGGCCAACGAGCTTCTTCATGATTTCTTCACGGAAGTAGTCACCTGAAAAACATAATTCAACAAGATCACCCGCGGGAACCGTACCAGCCCGTTCAGGGCTGAAGGGACCATCGCCATGAAGACCATTATTGACATCCACAACCTTACCCATTTTATGGGCGCCAACGGTAATCCCTCCGCCAAGATGGGTCACAATCAAGTTAAGCTCTTCATATTTTTTCCCTAGTTCCTTGGCTACTCTGCGGGCAACTGCTTTTTGGTTCAAGGCATGGAAAATGCTCTTTCGTTCTATGAGTGAAAATCCAGAAACCCTCGCTATTTGATCCAGTTCATCTACAACGACTGGATCGACGATATAGGAAGGGATATTTAAGCCAGACGCAATTTCATAAGCTAGAATTCCGCCTAAATTTGAAGCATGCTGTCCAGAAAAACCTGCACGCAAATCCTCAAGCATCTTGTTGTTTACTGCATATGTCCCGCCTTCGATTGGCCGTAAAAGCCCTCCGCGTCCACAAACAGCACTTAGTTTTGAAATATTGATTCCTTCCGTATCAAGCGTTTCAAGTATCGTATTCTTCCTGAATTCGTATTGATCGATGATGGTTTCGTAGGAGTTTATGACAGTTGATTCATGACGGATCGTTTTCTCAAAAACGGAAACCTCATTGTCAAAGACTCCAATTTTCGTTGATGTAGATCCTGGATTAATGACTAGAATCCGATATTCTGTTTGTTGCACATTTAAACCTCCAATTAATAACGGAACCTTACCCGGCAATCCGTAAAACGTTTGATACACATTTATGAAATAGCAGAGGCGCCGAATGGATTATTCAGCGCTCTCTCTGCTTATGACTTTACTATTAACGGCGGCTTAAAATATGTTGGCCGTTTTGCAGGAATTGGCTGCGGGAGTTACGCATTCTCTCAATACGCTCCTCCGCCATCCGGTCTGCCGCTTTATAGGTAGGGATGCCGTCCCTTTTAGCGATTGCAATTACTTTTTCGATATTATTATATATCGTCTCAACTTTTTTCAACGCTCTTTCGCTGTTATAGCCATAAAGCTCATCAGCTACATTTATGACCCCACCAGCATTGATTACATAATCAGGAGCATAAACGATTCCCAATTCATGTATCAGATCACCATGCGCAGTATCTTTCAGCTGGTTATTTGCCGCTCCTGCAATTACTCTCGCCTTGATTTGCGGTATTGTCTCATCATTGATAACGGCACCAAGGGCACATGGAGCATAGATATCACAATCAACACTGTAGATCTCTTCAGGTTCAACAGCCTTAGCACCGAATTCTTCAACTGCTCTTTGTACAGCCTCTTTGTTTATATCGGTAACAATCAGTTGGGCACCTTCTTCATGCAGGTGACGGCAAAGTGTATAAGCTACATTCCCCACACCCTGTACAGCTATCGTTTTGCCTTCAAGTGAATCTGTTCCAAAGGCTTCCTTGGCTGCAGCTTTCATACCTCTGTATACTCCATAGGCAGTAACCGGGGAAGGATTCCCTGATGAACCGAAAGCAGGAGAAATACCTGTTACATAATCTGTTTCTTCATGGATTAAATCCATGTCAGCAACCGTTGTCCCTACATCTTCAGCAGTTATATATCTTCCGTTCAAGCCTTGGATGTAACGGCCAAACGCACGGAACATCTCTTCATTTTTATCTTTACGCGGGTCACCAATGATGACCGTCTTGCCTCCGCCCAAATTCAACCCTGCAGCAGCATTTTTATATGTCATTCCTTTTGCAAGACGAAGTGCATCTTCAATAGCAGCTTCTTCTGAAGCGTAGGTCCACATGCGCGTTCCCCCAAGAGCTGGTCCAAGCGTTGTGTCATGGATTGCGATGATCGCTTTCAAGCCTGACTGTTTATCCTGGCAAAATACAACCTGCTCATAATCATACTGTTCAAGATATTTAAAGATTTCCATTCCTGGTTCCTCCCCTGGTTTATGTAAATTATTTATTAGCAGAGCATAACGCCAGCGCAAGAGAATATAGCTTGCTTTCAGCAGTATCTGCTCTGGATGTTAATACGATTGGCGCCTTTGCACCTGAAATGATCGCTCCAACCTTTGCGTTCGCAAAGTAAATTAATGATTTGTAAAGAACATTACCGACTTCGATTGCTGGAACCAACAAAATATCTGCTTCACCGGCAACCTCACTTCTTATGCCTTTGTGTTCAGCAGCAATGCGTGACACTGCATTATCAAGGGCAAGCGGCCCATCAATGATGCAGCCTGTTATCTGACCTCGCCTATTCATCGTTGTCAGCGCCGCGGCATCAAGTGTAGCCTGCATTGCTGGATTGACTACCTCAACAGCGGCCAAAGGAGCAACCTTTGGCAAGTCAATTCCTATTGAATGGGCAACCTGGACGGCATTTTTGATGATTTGAGCTTTTTGCTCAAGATCGGGCGAAATATTCATCGCAGCATCAGTCACAATTGTGAACCTATTGTAGCCTGGGACTTCAAAAACAGCTACATGGGACAGGACTGCGCCAGTCCTTAAACCATACTCCTTGTTAAGAACTGCCTTAAGAATCGAGGCAGTTGCAAGATTCCCCTTCATCAAGACATTTGCCTCATTAGACTTGACTGCTTTCACTGCCATTTCTGCCGCAATGTTATTATTCGAAGCGGCCAGGATTTTAATTCCTGGATGACTAGTTAGTTCTGCATGCTGAGATGAAATGATCTTATTGATTTTTTCTTCATTTCCAAACAGAAGAAAGTCTGCTAGGCCGAGCTTTACAGCCGATGCAATTGCTTCTAATACCTCAGTATCTTCAGCAGCTGCAACAGCAACAGTCTTTCTCTTTTCCTGGGATGCTTTAGTGATTAGTGAGTCTAATTTCATTAATGCCTTCAACCCTTTCTTTTCATTGCGCATCGCCCGTGATTATATAATGCAAGAAGCGTGCCAACACACAAACATTGAAAACGCTTTACTTTCCTCAAAAAGTATCGTGCAATAAATTTCATAATGTGAAATTTATTGCATGCTATTCTTTTCAATTCCGTGTTTTTCTAGTTTATAATATAGGTTCCTTACAGATACTCCAAGGTTCTTGGCAGCTAGCGTTTTATTTCCGTTCACCTGTTTCAATGTCTCACTTATTATTTCTGCTTCATATTTCTCCATCTGAATAGATAAGCTTTCTGACATAATGGATTTCTCAGCTTCTTTTGCTTTCTCTTTGGGTAAGCCGGCTTGTAATTCAGATGGAGAAATATGAAGCA
>DMSR01000082.1:313-4478 GCA_003457145.1 Bacillus sp. (in: firmicutes) | reverse complement strand
GGATAACTCATTGGAAGTTTTGAATCGGTGCTGGAACATCTCTTCAATTAAAGGCTCCACATCTGAAAGGGCAGCCAAGACATTCCGGATATCCCCAGGAGGAGGAATCTGCATATCATCCCTGAGTCTTCCTGAGCTTCCGCCATCATCGGCAACCGTCACAATCGCTGTTATATCAACAGGGTATTTCTTCAATCCCCGCAGCAGGACTGGCAAGCCGGTTCCACCCCCGATGATGACAATTCTTGGCTGTCCATTTGACATCATGATGTACGTCCCTTTCTTTTATCAATATCCCTGTGGGTCACGCGCGTATGATAGTCCTTTTCGAAATACCTGGAAATATGCTCAGCGAGGGCCACGGACCTGTGCTGCCCCCCGGTGCAGCCAATTGCAATAATCAGCTGGGCCTTCCCTTCACGCTTATAATGAGGCAGCATAAAGCTCAGCAGATCCGTTACTTTTTCTAAAAATTTACTTGTTTCATTCCATTTCAGAACATATGTCGAAACTTCATCATCAAGACCTGTTTTTGGTCGCATATGGTCAATATAGTGAGGATTCGGCAAAAACCGGACGTCGAATACAAGATCTGCGTCGATTGGAATGCCGTGCTTAAAACCGAAAGACATCACATTTACCGTAAAGATCGTTTTCTTATTAACCGAAAACTCCTCAAGGATCTTCTCCCTGAGTTCCTTTGGCTGCATCCCCGTTGTCTTATAGATTAGCTGTGCTCTTCCCTTCAATTCTTCAAGAAGTTCACGTTCAAGCTTGATCCCCTCAAGCGGAAGCCCGGATGGGGCGAGCGGATGCGACCGCCTTGTTTCCTTATATCGGCGCACCAGCGTGGAATCCTCCGCATCCAGGAACAATACTTGCGGAGCAACCCAGGACGTTTCAGCAAGATCATCCAATGCTTTGAACAGCGAATCGAAAAACTCGCGGCCGCGCAAATCCATGACGAGCGCAACCTTATTCATTTTTGTTCCTGATTCCTTCATCAACTCTAGAAACTTAGGTAGCAATGTAGGCGGAAGATTATCCACACAGAAAAACCCAAGGTCCTCAAAACTCTGGATCGCGACGGTTTTCCCCGCACCTGACATCCCCGTTATAATCACCAGTTGGGTATCAATAGTCGAACCGTTACTCATTCCTCTTTCCCCCTGAAAGTGAATTATTTAAGCTCACTGCATACTGTTTAGGTTATACTTACTAGCCAGGAAAATAGCCTTTATTTTAACTCCGCTATAAAATGGCGGATTCATCATGAAAACTGTTTCGGTTTAATGGTTGCTTTTCAAATAAAAGCCGTATGGCTCTTAACAATCGGTCTCTTTCGATATGTTCCAGGAACTCCTTATAAATGCAGAAAGCACGATAGCGCATGAAGAGACTTCATGGAACGTTTGATCAGTTCGGATCAAGCCGGTAATTGATCAGTTCAAAATCGGGAGTGTAAGTAAAAGCACCGTAAATGATGCCCTGGCCATGAACCATATACTCAAGAATATGATAGTCCCCTGCTGCCATCGGAAGCTCTTTGATATCATCGAGGTCATGCCAGGAAAGCGATCCCTCTTCAGATTCATCCAGATGAATGCCATCGGCTTCTGTCGCATAAAAGGTAAACATCATCCATTCGGAAACGACTTGCTCATCTTCTTTAATGACAAAAGTAAAGATTCCTTTTATTTGCGGATTGCGAAGATAAATTCCCGTTTCCTCACGGAATTCCCTTACACAGGAGTCTTTCACGGTTTCCCCTGGTTCCATCTTTCCGCCCGGGGCAACCCACCAATTGCGGCGCGGTTTTTGCAGCAGCAAAATCTTATTATCCTTAACTAAAACACAATTTGTAACCCGCTGCATTCATTTCCACCTCTTCAGTAAAGCATTAGTGCCGTGTTCATCACTCTGCATGCGCTTGAAGGCCGTGCTTGTGAGTTCCATTGTTTACTCCGGCAGGCACTGCAGGCCGCTGAAAGATTTTTGAATTTGCTTATTCAAGCAGACTGAAGCGTTTCGACAAGTAAGCTGCGCCATGGACTGACATGCAGCCTCGATGCTCTAGACACTGTTGCTAAACATATTTTAAGTATCCATCACTTAAATGGCCGAACTTTAATTCTTTTCATTATACTATTTTTAGAAATTAGCCACAATGAATACAAAAATGATATTTTTGTTAAGGCTCTTTCGTAAACTTAGTTTCTTTCAAATCAGAAAGGTAATGTTTTTGAATTAGGAGCATCTCGAAAAGAGCTCGAAGCCAATCAGAAAAAGGATATAAGGTTAATTCAATTAAGTGATAACACCTTTGTTAATCATTTTTTTCATCTATATGTTAATTATACTTTATGGCAATCTGTTATATCCCAAATTAAAGGCCTGTTTTATTATTACCCAAAAAAAAGAGCACAGGATAACCTGTGCCGTCAAAGGATTATATTTTTAAAAGGGGGTCAATTTCTATTCCTATAATACCCGATGTTTATTTCACTACTGTTACAGTAGGGTTAATATCTAATTACGTTTTGTTAATTTATGCCGCAGGGTACTATTTTTACCAGAAAAAAGGAATTCACCCCTTTATAATCGGTAATGTTTCCTTCTACTGTCATTTTTTCTTGCCTGGAAAATCATTAATACCTATGCTTTTCTATAAAATATTCCTCTCCGAAAGGTTATTTGCTCCCAATTGCAAAGAAGGGAAACCTGATTGAAAGTAAAATCCCGCTGGCCGAATGGGTCAACGGGAGAGAAATAGTCTTAAGCGTTCGCTTTTAATTCTTCGATTAACTCTTCAACATAGTGCTGGGCGTTCTGAGCTGCGATACTGCCGTCGCCTGTAGCTGTTACAATCTGGCGAAGTGATTTTTCGCGGATATCGCCAGCTGCGAAGATGCCGGGAACTTTTGTTTCCATCCGATCGTTCGTTTCGATATAACCATTGCTGTTCGTGATGCCAAGGCTTTCAAATGGCTTTGTCAATGGAACCATGCCGATATAGATGAACACGCCATCTGCCTTGAATTCCATTTCTTCGCCATCCTTTGTTGAAACAAGCGTGATGCTTCCTACCTTGCCATCTTTATCATTGATTTGCTTGACCGTGTGGCTCCAGATAAAGTCGATCTTTTCGTTTGCAAACGCACGGTCCTGAAGGATTTTTTGCGCACGTAGCTCATCACGTCGGTGAACGATGGTTACTTTTGAAGCGAAACGTGTCAGATAGACGCCTTCTTCGACTGCAGAATCGCCGCCGCCGACAACAAGAAGTTCTTTTTCCTTAAAGAATGCACCATCACATACCGCACAGTAAGAAACTCCGCGGCCGCCCAATTCCTGTTCGCCAGGAACACCGATTTTCTTATATTCCGCACCGGCAGATAGGATGACTGCACGTGCTTTATATTCTTTAGAGCCTGCTTTGATTGTTTTATATTCTTTGCCATCGATGATTTCTTTCACATCACCATAAGCATACTCAGCACCGAACTTTTTTGCATGGTCGAACATTTTAGTCGAGAGATCCGGTCCAAGAATATGATCAAATCCAGGGTAGTTTTCAACCTCTTCCGTGTTGGCCATCTGTCCGCCAGGAACGCCGCGCTCAAGCATCAATGTAGATAAGTTCGCACGCGATGTGTATACAGCANNCCCGCCGGTCCTGCGCCAATAATGATCACATCATAAATTTTCTCTTCTGACATGGTGTACAACTCCTTTAATTATCCTAATCCGCATGGATTTCTCTTTTCATTCGAAAATAGTATTTCCTGCCTAAACATATCCTATAAAACAAAGGCTCGATAGTCCAAAAATATGCTTACCAAAAGGCGTTGTTCACCGAATTGACATTATTGGCTGAGAAACACAAAAATAAATATTTAAGTTTGCACCAATACACAGAAAATGCATATTAGAAGCAGAATAAATGTTTAAAAAAAGAAGCCGGATCTGCATTTTCTTGTTACTCAATCCCCCGTTTTTTCATCGTTTTTGTTGAATTGAAGCGCTGTCCACATTAAATTTTAGAATCAACATTATTGTTTGACAATTTTGTGAAGCGTGATATGATGAGCTCAGATATTAATTTAATAGCGAAATATATCTACTGGGGGAGCCTTTTGTTAAGGCTGAGATTAAAGTGAAACTT
>DMSR01000082.1:0-237 GCA_003457145.1 Bacillus sp. (in: firmicutes) | reverse complement strand
TCAGGAGGTTGTTATGTCAACATTTACAAGAATGATCCGTCAAGAAGCCAACGAGGTATGGGAAGCGAATTTCAAACACCCTTTCGTCCAGGGAATCGCAGACGGGACTTTATCACTTGAATCCTTTCGATATTACCTTTTACAGGATTCCTATTACCTCTCCCATTTCGCCCGTATTCAGGCAATCGGAGCCTCGAGAGCGGAGGATTTATCTACAACTGCAAGAATGGCTGCCCA
>DMSR01000044.1 GCA_003457145.1 Bacillus sp. (in: firmicutes) | reverse complement strand
TAGATTCAGTCAAAAAAATCGTTTCTGAAGCAGGTTTGACGCATATCCAGCTGCACGGGGAGGAAAATCCAGACCATTATCTTGAAATAGGACTTCCAATCATAAAGTCAACAGCTGTAAAATCGAAGACTGATCTGGACTCTTTAAACGCTATAAAAGCTAATTATATTCTGCTGGATAGTCCGCCAGGAAAATATCAAGGCGGTAATGGAACAAGTTTTGATTGGAATGATGCTATAGGCTTAGCTAAGCCCAAGCCTGAAATCATATTGGCTGGAGGACTTAATCCATCAAACGTGAAGGTGGCAATAGAAAAGGTAGACCCATTCATGGTAGACGTCAGCAGCGGAGTTGAATCGGAAGGGGAAAAAGATTTCGACAAAATCCTGCGTTTTATAACAAACGCAAAAAGGACAGAGGGGAAGGAATGCAATGAATAAAACTATATACAATATGCCAGATGAGAAAGGCCGCTTTGGGAAATTTGGAGGAAGATTTGTACCAGAGACACTAATGCAGGCAGTGCTTGAACTTGAAGAAGAATATAACCGGGCAAACGCAGATGAAAACTTCCATCTAGAATTACAGAATTTGATGAAGGATTATGTAGGTCGGGAAACTCCTTTATATCTTGCTGGAAATCTAACTGAGCATGCCGGAGGGGCAAAGATTTACCTCAAACGGGAAGATCTCAACCATACAGGTGCTCATAAAATTAATAATACCGTTGGGCAAGCCTTATTAGCAGTAAGGATGGGAAAACGGAAGATTGTAGCAGAAACCGGTGCAGGCCAGCATGGTGTTGCGACAGCAACGGTCTGTGCCTTAATGAATTTAGAATGTGTAATTTTCATGGGCAAAGAAGATATAAGGCGACAGCAGTTGAATGTTTTCAGAATGGAGCTTCTGGGGGCGAAAGTAATTAGCGTTGACTCTGGAAGCGGAACATTGAAAGACGCTGTAAATGAGGCCCTTCGCTACTGGGTGACGAATGTCCGTGATACACATTATATTCTCGGTTCAGTGATGGGCCCTCACCCATTTCCAAAAATGGTACGTGATTTTCAAAGCGTCATCGGCAAAGAAACGAAGAAGCAATTTCTTGAAAAGGAAGGGAAACTGCCAGATGCCCTGGTAGCCTGTATTGGAGGGGGGAGTAATTCAATTGGTTTGTTTTATCCGTATATTGAAGATGAAGAAGTAATGATACACGGTGTTGAAGCAGCCGGGCTGGGACTGGCAACCGAAAAGCATGCCGCATCTCTTGCAAAAGGAAAGCCCGGAGTGTTGCATGGTGCCATGATGTACCTCCTTCAGGACGAAGATGGCCAGATTCAAGAAGCACACTCCATTTCAGCTGGCTTGGACTATCCAGGTATCGGACCGGAACATAGTTATTTGCATGATATCGAAAGAATCAATTATGAAGCAGTGACAGATGATGAGGCACTGGAATCCTTTCAAATGCTTACCAGGCTAGAAGGAATCATTCCTGCATTAGAGAGCGCACATGCGATTGCCTATGCTGTTAAGCTTGCTGGGAAGATGAGCAAGGATGAGAGTATTGTTGTCTGCTTGTCAGGCCGGGGTGATAAAGATGTTCAAGCGATTAAAGATCGAATAGGAGGTATGAGTAATGAATAAAATCGAAAAGGCTTTAAAGCGTGATGGAAAAAAAGTATTTGTTCCCTATATCATGGCAGGGGATGGCGGACTTGCTAGCCTAAAAGAAAAGTTGCTGTTTTTACAGGCCAGTGGGGCTGATGCTATTGAAATAGGCATCCCGTTCTCTGACCCCGTTGCAGATGGGCCGACGATTCAGAGGGCGGGCCTGAGAGCATTGAAGAATGGTACAACGTTAAAAAAAGTTCTTATGGATCTCCAAGGATATAAAAGTGAAATAAATGTCCCGCTAATAATTATGAGTTATCTAAATCCGCTTGTTGCTTTTGGCATTGAAAATTTTGCCGATGAGGCCCATAAGGCGGGAGTAACTGGCTGCATTATTCCTGATCTTCCAATTGAGGAGGAAAACTTTGTTTTACCTGCATTTAAAAAGGCCGATATCTCAATTATAAGACTGGTAACATTAACGACTCCGCTTGAAAGAATAAAGGAAATTGTCGGGAGTGCCACTGGATTTATATATGCTGTTACAGTTACAGGGATTACCGGAACAAGGAATGATTTCAGTCAAGACTTGGCCGGATTTCTTGCCACTGTAAAAAATCTGAGTACCATTCCTGTCCTTGCAGGTTTTGGAGTTTCTTCACCTCAGCAAATTGAGGCAGTATGCAGACATGCAGACGGTGTGATTGTTGGCAGTAAAATTATAGACCTGTTTGAACAAGGCGACTTAAAAGCAATAGAAGAATTAATCAAAACTACTGATACTGTTACAACATCTCCTTGATTCCCTCAGCTAAATAGGAGAGAGGAAAAGTTATTTTCCGCTTGCCAAGGCTGATTACGGAGGAAACAATCTTTAGGAAAGAGTCTATAGATTCCCTTTTCACGCATGCGAATTTTTTGGAAAACAGAATCTTGGGTAAAACATTTTGCTAAGGAATAGCCGCTTTAACCACAGCGGCTATTCCTTTTCTGCTGTTACGCATACTGTTAAAACGGGCCTGACTTTTAAAAAAGAAACATCTG
>DMSR01000543.1 GCA_003457145.1 Bacillus sp. (in: firmicutes) | reverse complement strand
TATCGTCTCTTACAGCATCAGCTAAATCCTGCATTGAAATGCTTCCTGTTTCATCCACAGGAAGATAAGTGACTTCAAAGCCCCGTTTCTCAAGTTCTTCACAGCTATGCAGCACAGCATGGTGCTCAATCTGGGTCGTAATGATATGTTGCCCTTTAGATCGATTCGTTTCTGCATAACCGATAATAGCCAAATTGTCTGCTTCCGTTCCACCGCTTGTAAAGATTATATTAATTGCACTTGCCCCAATGCTTTCTGCCAATTCATGCCGTGTTTCATCTAATATCTTTCGTGCTTCACGTCCGAAGTGGTGAATGCTTGATGGGTTTCCAAAATCCGCTTCCATGACCGTTACCATTGCTGCCAAAACATCAGGGTGAACCGGTGTAGTTGCAGCATGGTCTAAATAAATTCTTTCCACACTAATACCCTCTCTTCAGAAGATTTCCATTAAGCATCTAAATGTAGAACATATAGGCGTCAGACTCGCCAAAGTTATCTGAATGGTTAGCCAGGTCTTCTATTGTTGTATTGTCGAGCACATCCTTCACCGCATCCCTGATCCGGATCCAGAGCTCACGCTTTGCAGGCTCCTCATCCTCGATTCCTTCAACAATGCTAATGGGTCCTTCCAAAACTCGGATGATGTCTCCGGCCGAGATTTTGGATGGCAGGTCTCCAAGTATATAGCCGCCATATGCTCCCCTGATACTTTTAACAAGCCCTGCATTCCTGAGCGGTGCAACCAATTGCTCTAAATAATGTTCTGATAGATCATTAGTTTGTGCAATGGACTTAAGGGAAATAGTCCCTTCTCCATAATTTTTCGCCAGCTCGATCATGATTGTCAGTCCATACCGGCCTTTTGTAGATATTTTCATAAAAGCACCTCTACTTCGATTGTTCTTAAAGGCTGTCTTCGGTTTATGAAGATTTTTACAATATATTGTATCCAAACATTCTATCTAATAGATTTATTATTTATGCCCCTCTAGGCATTTACTAAATAAGTTTAACAAAATTCTTAGTCAATAGGTAGGCTTTTGACATTATAGCACAAATTGCATGTTCAATGCGCAAGTACGCTCATTCATGTTATTGTATAGATACGAAATACGTGCCACTGGAGCGATGATCATGAATATAAAACCTCTTGCATACAGGATGAGGCCTCGGACAATAGAAGAAGTGATCGGACAGTCCCATCTTGTAGCTGAAGGAAAAATCATTAATAGAATGGTCAAAGCACGGCAGTTATCATCGATGATTTTATATGGTCCTCCTGGCATCGGCAAGACTTCTATTGCCAGCGCAATTGCTGGAAGCACAAATTTCGCCTTCAGGACTCTAAATGCCGTGACAAATAATAAAAAAGATATGGAGATTGTCGCTGCGGAAGCCAAAATGTCCGGAAAGGTCATCCTTCTGCTGGATGAAGTTCATCGCCTTGATAAAGCAAAACAGGATTTCCTGCTTCCATATCTGGAAAATGGGATGATTGTTTTGATAGGGGCTACAACAAGCAACCCTTATCATGCGATAAATCCGGCGATCCGCAGCAGATGCCAGATTTTCGAATTAAAGCCTCTTGCACCAAAAGAAATTAAAGAAGCCTTAAGAAGGGCTATTGCCGATGAGGACAGAGGTCTCGGTAACTTAAAGATCACGATATCAGAAGAGGCGATGACCCATTTTTCAACAGCGTCCAGCGGAGATGTCCGCAGCTCATTGAACGCTCTCGAGCTTGCCGTGCTGTCTACTGAAGAAGGTATAGATGGAGTCATTTCAATCGACGAACAAACTGCCGAGGAATGCATGCAGAAAAAAAGCCTCACCCATGATAAAGATGGTGACGCACATTATGATGTACTTTCTGGCTTTCAGAAATCCATCAGAGGAAGCGATGTAAATGCAGCTCTCCACTATCTTGGAAGGTTGATTGAGGCTGGTGATCTTGTCAGCATCAACCGCCGTCTCCTCGTGATCGCCTATGAAGATATCGGGTTGGCAAGCCCTCAGGCTGGGCAAAGGACATTGGCTGCTATTGAAGCCGCTGAAAGAATCGGCTTCCCAGAAGCGAGAATCCCTTTAGCAAATGCTGTGATCGAGTTATGCCTTTCGCCCAAATCTAATTCTGCCTATCTTGCGATTGATGGCGCATTGTCAGATATCCGATCAGGTATAAGCGGCGAGGTCCCCGATCATTTACGAGATGCGCATTATAAAGGCGCCAAAGCTCTTGGCAGAGGAGTTGACTATTTATACCCTCATGACTATGAAGGCGGATGGGTAAAGCAGCAATACCTTCCCGACAGGATAATGAACAAGATTTACTATAAGCCAAAAAAGACCGGCAAATTTGAACAGGCACTGGCTTCAATATATGATAAGATAATCGGGAATAAAAAATAGCGGAAGGCCTAAAAAAGGCCCTTCCGCTTATTTTCATTTATTCCCTCAATCATTTACCCGTTTAATCTCAATTTCTTTTAAAAGCTCCCTGACAACATGGCTCGCCATGATCAGACCTGCTGCTGATGGGACAAACGCATTGGAAGACGGCGGCATTTTCGCCTTACGAATCTGGGCATCATCGTTACCTACCTCTTTTCGGACATCTTCACGGATAACGACTGGACTTTCATCAGAGAAAACAACGGGTATCCCCTTTTTAATTCCTTCTTTCCTAAGCCGAGTCCGGATTACTTTGGCTAGAGGGTCCGTATGCGTCTTGAAAATATCTGCAATCATAAAGCGTGTTGGATCCATTTTATTTGCAGCACCCATGCTCGAAATCATCGGAATTCCTCGGCTCAGGCATTCCTTTATCAGATGGATTTTATAAGAAATTGTATCTGAAGCGTCTACGACAAAATCAAGCTCATAGAAGAAACATATGAACAATTTTTCAGCTATGAGCTTGATTTTGTCGTAGA
>DMSR01000308.1 GCA_003457145.1 Bacillus sp. (in: firmicutes) | reverse complement strand
ACACATCAGTTGACCTAGCAAAATCGGAATTTATTATCTTAGGAAAATGAAATTCCTCAACGGGATTAATGATATTATAAATAGATGGAAAAGCTTTTTTACGTACTGCTGATATAATCTTTGATTTATGGACCCCAAGGTTTTTACTGTATTGATTAAGTTCCTGGTACAAGTTTATCCAATTCATTTTTCTTATTTGACTGGCATAAAAATCTAACACTGGCCCCCAAGAAATAGTCCAATTCCCTCTTTGACCGTTTAATAGGATGCCTATATTTTCATTTCGTGCCTGTTCATAGATTCCTCTTAACCAAAAGGTATTTTCAAAAAATTTATAAGGCATTTCCATAGTTTCGAGCCAATCATCAATCTCTGTATATGGACTTCTCTCGGCAAAACTTAAATAACGGTCATTAATATTGCCCACATAATTTACAGTAGCTTTTACATATGGTCTCTCATCAGCTATTCTGCTTTTATGCGTCCAGTCTTCGAAACCATCTACTGGAACATAACTAAATGTAGTTAACCTTTTATTCTCTCGCTTTAATGCTTTCGATGCGAAGCTGACAACTGATCCCGAGTCAAGTCCGCCGCTTAAATGTGCACCAACATTTAAGTGAGTTCTTATCCTTGATGTAACTGCCTTTTGGAAGACATCACGAAAAGCTTCCTCATACTCTTCGTCAGATTTTAATTTTAACTTCTTGTTCCCTTCCAATAAGTAACAGTATCTAGTATTGATAACTTTCCCATTAGATATTGATATTGAGTGAGATGGTGCTAATTGTTCTATTTGTTTATAAGTAGTTGACGAAGGATCAACAGATTCAAAGTTTACTGGTATCGCCAAAAATTCTGCAATCCACTGCTCATTCAATTCCTTCTTAGCTCCGGGCACCGAAAACAGCGGCATGATGGTGGTGCAAAAGGCGAAGCGCTCATGGTCTTTGTAATAATACAAAGTCCTTGACCCAGAAAAGTCCCTCGCACCAAACAGTTTCTGGTTCCTTTCATCCCATATCATGTACGCAAAATCTCCTACCAAGTGCTTCGGGGATTCTTCGCCCCATTTATAGTATGCTAGCAATATGAGCTGGCTGTCTGGCATTATTTTTTGCTTTGAGCGCTCGACTTGCAGCTTTTCGAATAGTTCTTCTCTGTTGTCGATAATGGCATCGGCTGTGATGACGCATTGTCTTTCGGAATCGTAGAATGGCTGTTGTTCGCCTACTGATTCTGGGGTGATCCATTGTGCATGGTTTCCGATAAAGGCGTTGTGTTTATGCCAGACTTGAATATCATCTGCCGGAAACTTTTCAAGGCCTTTCATTATTTTTGCACCATGCTCGAAAGGAACCGGCTCTTTTTTTAGATGAATGATTCCTGCAATTGCGCTCATTTTTTCCTCCTGACATGCTCGACAAGCTATTGTTCTATGTATTCTAATTCAAACTTAATAAAGAATAAAGCTGTTCTTAATATAGAACATAGAATAAAAATACCATCTCTCGGAAAGAGTGTCAACTAGTTGAAGAAAATTATATTTTAATATTTTTATATTCAAAATCTCTAATTTCTCGACATTAATCCAATCCTTACTTGTCCTATACTTGTTTATAAACAGCGTAAATAATTACCTTTCAATTGATTTCTAGAGGGTTTTCTTTGATATAGCTGCTATGCAGAAGATTAGCTATCATTCACTGCGATTAAAAAAAACCTCTACTGGAACTGTATCGATCACAGTTCCAGTAGAGGTTTTTAGATTCATGTTATTTATAGATCACAATCGACCCCACTGACTTATCCGTAGCCTCCCCGTTCACACGCACTTTCAAGCGATAGTTGCCGATCTTTCGGCCTGCGTCTGGCAGGAATGTGTTCAGGAAGCTGTTGCTGTCGTCAAACAGTGTCACTAGCTCTTGAGCATCATAGTTTAATTTCATATAGCCATAATCTAAATTTAATACTGAGGTTGGATTCAAGCCAAATGCGGCATCGGCAATGTGATAGCGAGTTGATGCTTTTGCAACATCAGTAAAATAATGTATTAGTTCTTAGCTCTATTAAACGCAAAAGAAGAATTCCATTCTTTCTATAAATATACCTCCTAACCTTACGAACGTGCACGGTTTCCTACCTCATTTTAGCAGCAAATTATTTTTTTCATTTTTTGTAAAAACAGATGCCTGGCCCCCCGCAACTTAAGGCATTACAGCATCGGGGTCCAGGCACCATTTCGTTTTAAGGATTAATGAATTGGGGGACTGCCCCCCATAAGTTAAAGCTTTTCAGTACCGGGGGGCTGCCCCCCATCAATTTTATGTGTCACAGCAACGGGGGACTGCTCCCCTAATTTTTAAAGTAGAGCAGCGGGTCGACGCTATTTGATTTTTCATAGTTCCATTGGCCTTCGTGGATTTCGAAGTGGAGGTGTTTGCCTTTGCTGTCGCCGGTGTTTCCCATATACCCGAGCATTTCGCCTTTGCTGATGGCCTGCCCGGTTTCGACTGTACTTTTCTCTAGGTGTGCATAAAGGGTTGTGTATGTTTTGCCGTTGATTTTATGGGTGATGAGTACGCAGTTTCCGTAGCTTGCGGAATAGTAGGAACGGATGACGGTACCGGATGCGGCGGCGACTACTTTGGCGTCTGGTGATGGGTCGGCGATGTCAATTCCAAAATGGTGTTTCCCCCACCTTGGACCGTAGCCTGAAGTCAGTTGGCCTGCTGCCGGCATGATGAAGACATCTTCTGGATTGATGTTCATATATTCCACTCGGCGAGTCTGGTTTTCTTTTAAAATAGCGATTTCCTGTGAAGTTAAATTGACGTATACCTCGTACATGTCCATCAATTCTGATTCACTTTGCTGCTTTTCGATTTTGATCGTTTCCAGGAAGCGCTGCTTCTGGTCGGCCTTCGCTTGCAGCTCCAGTTTTAAGGACTGCATTTTCTTTCGACTATCCTCTAGTGTCGTAATGCTTCGCTGCAGCTCGGCTTCCTTTTCGACATTTGTTTGCAGGTCCTTCTGGTGCTTCGCCAGCAGTTCCTTGTCTGCTTTCATGATCGTGCTGATTGCCGTGGTGACATCGAACAGCTGGGACAGGCTTTTCGCGTCGAAAATCAAATCGACATACAGCTTTAGTCCTTCCTGGGCCTGGAGTGTCCGAAGGCGTTCCTTGATAATGCGGTCACGACTTTCAATCCGGACACCGAGCTGGTCAATCTCTTCCCTCATCTCTTCGATCACCCGGGCTGTCAAACCAATCGTGCTGTATAGATTGCGAATTCTTTCATTGACGAGGGCCACTTCATCATCCAATGCCTTAAGTTCATCCAAATATTTTTGTTCTTCTTTTCCCATTGCTTCAATCTGCTTTTCTTTCTCCTGAAATTCCTGCTGAAGTCCTTCGCGCTGCTCCCTTATTTCCGATAATTCATCAGGAGAATTTTTTTCTGCAGCTCCGGCAGGCAGTATTCCTGTAAATACTAACCCCATAGTCATTGTGAGAACCAATCCGCGGTTTGCCATAACTCTTAATCCCCTGTCATATGTAAAATTTGTTTTCCAACAGATGGACTGTACTTGAAGAGGCCCAAACGAATTCCAATAAATCTATCTCATATAATCAACTCTTATACCTAGTATATTTTTCAAAAATTGCTAAACCTGTCGACTGATGTAGCTTGAAGGAAACTTCGTTAAATCTCCATAAAATGTTGCTGAAATATTAATAGAATGGATTTATATTTACCGTGGCTATTGCCTAAATTGTGATTTAGATGGCAACTA
>DMSR01000319.1 GCA_003457145.1 Bacillus sp. (in: firmicutes) | reverse complement strand
TATTAACTCTAAATCCGTCATACTTTCTGCAATGCAAAAAACCAGGCTCTAATTAGAGCCTGGCCAATTTCATTGAATCATTATTCTTCGTCTTGCTCGGCTAGGAAAGTTTCAAGCATTTCTTCAATCATATCCCATTCCGCATCTGTTTCGATTGGCATTAACTCTCCATCCTGATTATCTTCTGTCGGAACAAAAGATGAAGCGTGGATTTCGATTTCTTCGTCTTCGCTGTCATCTGCACCTAGCGGATAGTATAAAACATATGATTTGCCAAACTCTTCAGAGTCAAATGTAAATAGCACTTCACATAACTGCTCGTTACCGCTTTCGTCTACTACTGTAATGTTGTTTTCGCCGTGATCCATTAAAGTCACCTCATTTAGTTTTGACTATTCAAATAGCCTTGTAAAATCATCATTGCTGCCATCTTATCAATGACTTTCTTTCGTTTCTTGCGGCTTAGGTCCGCCTCAAGCAAAACTCGTTCTGCTGCCACAGTCGTCAACCGCTCGTCCCAAAGGATAACAGGCAGACCGAATCTTTCTTCCAACTCACGTGCAAATGTCTTGCTGGCTTCCCCCCGCGGGCCAATTGTGCCGTTCATGTTCTTTGGGAAACCTACGACAATTTTGCTGACTTGGTGCTCTTTTATTATTTTACCTAATTCCTCAAAACCAAACTCATTTTCTTCTTCATTGATTTTAAGTGTCACCAATCCCTGAGCTGTCCAGCCTAGTTCGTCGCTCAGCGCTATGCCGACTGTTTTCGAGCCGACGTCCAATCCCATCGTACGCATTTATTTCCCCTCTCGATGATTCCTCAAGTAGGACTTAACCAGTTCCTCAATAATTTCATCGCGTTCAAGCTTGCGGATGATATTACGGGCATCCCGATGGCGAGGAATATAAGCCGGGTCACCGGAGAGCAAATAACCGACAATCTGGTTGATCGGGTTATATCCTTTTTCCTGCAATGCTTCATAAACTTGCAGAAGGACTTCGTTAACATCATGCTCAAAGGGCTCTTCGGGAAAATTAAATCTCATCGTTTTATCAAAGCTCATCGAATGCACCTCACTTCTAAATTTGGCAAGCAAATTTTTCTTTAGGTTACCTTTATTCTACACTACTTCAGCCTTATATCAAATTGATTTAACCCATTTTTCGGCAAATTCAAGCGCATTGTCGAGTTTTGATGGATCTTTTCCTCCAGCCTGAGCCATATCCGGTCGGCCTCCGCCGCCTCCGCCGCAAATGGAAGCTGCTTCCTTGATCAGTTTTCCAGCATGGTAGCCTTTACTGATCAAATCATCTGTCACTGCAGCGATTAAATTTACTTTGCTGCCATCAGTGGTCCCAAGAAGGATGACTGCTGAACCAAGTTTTTGCTTTAAATCATCTGCCATATTTCTCAGATTGTTCATATCAGCAGCCTGGACACGCGCAGCCAGTAATTGAACGCCATTCACTTCCTTCACTTTAGAAGTAAGGCTTCCTGCTTCAATATTACCCAATTTTGCTGCCAGAGATTCATTTTCACGCTGAATCTGTTTAATTTCAACGAGCATTGAATCAATTCTGTTCGCTACTTCCTTAGGAGATGTCTTTAATTTTGCGGCTGCATCTTTCAGGATTCCTATTTGATCATTGAGTACTTTGTAAGCCGCTTCTCCTGTTACCGCCTCGATCCTTCTCACACCGGCTCCAATTCCGCTTTCAGATACGATTTTAAACAATCCAATCACAGACGTGTTCGTAACATGGCAGCCGCCGCAAAGCTCAAGACTATAATCCCCAACTTGGACTACACGAACGATGTCTCCATATTTTTCTCCGAACAATGCCATTGCTCCCATTGCTTTTGCTTCTGCAATTGGCTTGAAATTTGTTTCAACCTGGATACTTCTCCATATTTTCTCGTTTACAATCGCTTCGACCTGCTCAAGTTCTTCAGCAGTGACCTGGCCGAAGTGTGAGAAGTCAAAGCGGAGTCTTTCTGGTTCGACAAGTGAACCAGCCTGGTTTACATGGGTTCCAAGGATATCCTTTAATGCCTGATGAAGCAGATGTGTTGCAGTATGGTTTTTGATGATTCTCGACCTGTTCTCTTGGTCGACCTTGGCCGTCACTTCAAGTCCTTTGGAAACTGTACCCTGTTCCACAACTGCATGATGCAGATTCTGGCCATTAGGAGCTTTTTTGACATCTTTTACGGATAGTTTCACTCCATTTGCTTCTATTGTTCCCCTATCAGCAATCTGTCCGCCGCTTTCTGCGTAAAAAGGTGTGAAATCAAGGATCAGGTGAATTTCATCACCTGCATTGGCTTGATCTGAAACCTGTCCATCCTTTACTAAAGCGACAACCTTGCTGTTTGACTCAAATGTCTTATATCCGACAAACTCGCTGCTTTCTTTGATATCACCCAGAACACCGCCTTGCACCTGCATGGAACCGACATCCTGGCGTGCAGAGCGTGCTCTTTCGCGCTGAAGCTCCATCTCTTTTTCAAAGCCTTCATAATCGACCGTCAGGCCTTCTTCTTCTGTGTACTCCTCGGTTAGCTCCACAGGGAAACCGTATGTATCATACAGTCGGAAAACATCCTTCCCCTGGATCATGCCGCTGCCTTTTTCCTTCTCCTTCTTGATCATTTCAGAAAGAATGGCTAGGCCTTCATGTAACGTTTCATGAAAGCGGTCTTCTTCATTCTTGATGACCTTTTGGATGAAATCTGTCTTTTCTTTGACCTCAGGATAGAAGTCATGCATGATTTCACCGACAACCGGCACCAGCTCATACATAAAAGGACGGTTGATGTTCAGTTTTTTCGCATAGCGGACAGCTCGACGCAGCAATCTGCGCAAGACATAGCCGCGTCCTTCGTTGGAAGGAAGTGCACCATCGCCAACAGCAAATGCCACGGTACGGATATGGTCAGCAATAACTTTGAATGCCTCATCCTTTTCTTTGGTAACACCGTACTTTTCACCTGAAATCTCTTCCGTTGCATTAATTGTTGGCATGAAAAGGTCTGTTTCAAAGTTTGTCGGTACATCCTGGACTACTGAAGCCATCCTTTCAAGTCCCATGCCTGTATCAATGTTTTTCTTAGGAAGTGGTGTGTAAGTTCCATCCGGATTGTGGTTGAATTCAGAGAACACAAGGTTCCAGACTTCAAGATAGCGATCATTTTCGCCGCCCGGGAATAACTCAGGATCTTCAGGGTCATTTCCGTAGTCAGGTCCTCTGTCATAGAATATTTCCGTGTTAGGTCCGCTTGGACCTTCGCCAATATCCCAGAAGTTACCCTCAAGGCGAATAATTCGTTCTTCAGGAAGCCCGATTTTTTCTCTCCATATATTGAATGCCTCATCATCCTCAGGATGAATTGTTACAGACAGTTTATCAGGATCAAACCCTATCCATTTTTTATCTGTAAGGAACTCCCATGCAAATTCAATAGCTTCCACTTTAAAGTAATCGCCAATTGAAAAATTTCCAAGCATCTCGAAAAAGGTATGGTGCCTGGCTGTTTTGCCCACGTTTTCGATATCATTTGTGCGTATTGACTTCTGAGCGTTGGTGATTCTTGGATTTTTTGGTACGACACGGCCGTCAAAATACTTTTTTAATGTAGCGACACCGCTGTTAATCCATAACAATGACGGGTCATCATGTGGCACAAGCGAAGCACTTGGTTCAATCGCATGGCCTTTTTCCTGGAAGAATTCAAGAAACAACTTTCTGATTTCAGAACCTGTTAACCTTTTCATATACTTTACCTCCTGAATCATTCAAAAATTAAGCTTCTCAGGGATTTTTGGCAACAAAAAAAGCCCTCATCCCTGGACAGGGACGAGAGCTTGCTCGCGGTACCACCCTGATTACGGGCGCGAAAACCATACGCCCATCTCTCAATAAAGCCTTAACGCGGCTGCTACGGCAGGTTTTGACTGCACTCCGGAATAGCCTTCCGTTATCCTTCATCGGGAATTTCTCTCAGCCTCGGAAATTCCTCTCTGCACGATGGTCTATAACATACTCGTTCCTTCTACATTTTGCGAATTATTAATCTATAGCCGAATTATATATAGCCAAAAACCGTTTGTCAAACGACATTGATAAATTTATGTCGGCTTTTCTTTTTTTCTTTCCAAAATGATATGGTCTTTCGCATGGATGAGGGCTGCCCTTACTACGACAAGGACCGGAACCGCCAATATCAAACCGATAATCCCGCCGATTTCTCCCCCAGCCAACAAGGCGAACATAATCATCAATGGATGCATGTGAAGGCTTTTTCCAACAATTAATGGGGAGAGTATATTCCCTTCCAGGAATTGCAGAGAAAAAACGATGGCTAAAGCGATCAGCACCATCTTTACCGACATCGTCGCAGCAATAATAACCGCAGGAACCGCACCAATAATTGGGCCGAAATAAGGTATAACGTTTGTAATACCGACAATTGCTCCAAGAAGCATTGGATACTTGATGCCTGATATCCAAAACAACAGTGTGGAAAGCAAACCTATTATGAGGCATACAAGCAGTTGGCCCCTTATATAGCTTCCTAACGATTTATCCACCTCATGCAAGAATTTAGTGCCTGGCTGTCTCCACTTCCTTGGAGTAAGATACCAGGCCGCTTTTTTCATCACATCAAAATCCTTCAGCATATAAAAAGCAATGAATGGGATTACTGTAATTGTGAGAATTGAGTTAATAATATCCATCAAGAGGGTAATCGTTTTTGCGAGAAATTGGTCGACACCCTGTTCCAATCCAATAATTCCTTCTTCAATCCTTTCATGAATTCCTGCTGGCCACCTTGATGTCTGGTCCATAATACTATTGACCATCAGTTTATATTGAGCAGCAAAAACCGGGGTATTATCGGCCAAGTCTCGAAGCTGGTGTATTAATGCCGGGATTCCTCGGTATAATGCTACCCCCGCACCTCCAAAAAATAAAATATAGATGATCATAATCGAAATTCCTCTATGCAGCCCTCTGAAATGCAGGGCCTCAACAATCGGATGTAGCAGATATGTAATGAAAGCCGCCACCGAAAACGGGATTAACAGCGTAAGAATTACGTCTAAAACAGGCACCCATAACGGCTGAAGTTTGAAAAAAACATACACAACGATAAATAAGAGGAGAAGGAACCCAAGCCGATAATACCACTTCATCTGGATATTCATCCAATTCGCCCTCCTTCCTGTTTATTCTTGAAAGAAAGGCAGAGAATTATACATTGATAACCATGCGA
>DMSR01000130.1 GCA_003457145.1 Bacillus sp. (in: firmicutes) | reverse complement strand
CGACGATACCAAAGTTGCCGACGATTGGCTCGATAAGGACGGCAGCGATTTCGTCGCCCCAGTTTTCGATGGCTTCCTTAAAGGGTTCTATATCGTTAAATGGAACGGTAATCACTTCCTGGGCAATGCTTTTTGGCACGCCGGCAGAGTCGGGTATTCCAAGCGTTGATGGTCCTGAACCTGCCGCCACAAGCACAAGGTCCGAATGGCCATGATAGCAGCCTGCAAACTTAATGACTTTATCCCGGCCAGTATAGGCACGGGCAACACGGATAGTCGTCATTACCGCTTCAGTTCCGGAATTGACAAAGCGGACTTTATCAAGAGCCGGCATGGCTTCTTTTAGCATTTTTGCAAATTTAACTTCATGGGGCGTCGGAGTCCCGTATAAAACCCCAGATTCTGCCGCCTTTTTGATTGCTTCGGTAATATGCGGGTGGGCGTGCCCGGTAATAATAGGTCCATAGGCTGCGAGATAATCTATATATTGGTTGCCATCCACATCCCAGAAATAGGCACCTTGTGCGCGCTCCATCACAACTGGTGCTCCGCCGCCGACTGCCTTGTAGGAGCGGGAAGGGCTGTTGACTCCACCAACGATATGTTTCAGCGCTTCATTATGTATCCGTTCAGAATTGGTTCTTTGCATCGTATAACCTCCTATATGTAACTGCTTTTATATTTTATCATTATTTATAAATTTTACAGATTGTTTAACTTGTCAAAAAAATCTTCCAAGGTTAAAAGCCCCGAAATCAATTATTCGGGGCTTTGTATGTTATTCCTCAGGTTTAAGCGGCCAGAAAAATGCTTTTTTGAATTTTGAGTAATGAAGGAGTGGCGGCTCCTGTAAATGTATTTGATCAACAAAGGGAATCAGTTCTTCCTGAAAAAGATTAGCTTTAGCTCTTTGCAGCTCCCATTGGGTATGATGGATATCCCCCCTATATAGCATGCTGCCTCGCTTTGTCCAAAGGCAGTATCTTTCTGTAAACCAATGTTCCAGTGTGCCGGCTTTGGCAAAAAACACGTCCGTTTCCGGCTTGTAGCTCACCTTGAATTTAGCTTTCTCATCAGCAAGTGGGACCCGAGAGGAATCAATCTCAAGACTTTGATCTTCTTGAAAACTTATAGTTGCCTGCTTATATGGCAGGCCAAAGAACAACTTTGCGCCGGTGACCGCTAAGAAATGATTTGCGTCCAAAGAAAAGAAATAGACGCCCGTCTTTTCTTTATACCTTACATAGGTTCGGACATTAACCTCAATAAAGGAACTAAGAAAGGGAACTGCAGGGGTTAATCGTGCACGCATATCTTTAACCAAGAAAGGGACGATTCCAATCCAGGCACTGCCCTCAAAAGTATCGATTTCCAATTCTGCAGGCACATGTCCCCTTAGTGCGGAGGCAGGAACAGGCCAGTGTGCAAAAAGTACATGGTGCCACTCCTGGGTCATAATCCATTTGAAATCCTCCAGAGGAAAAGGACGGTGACTTTGAATTAGTAATTCCTTCTTCACTTCGAAATCCTCCTTCAGCCTAACGGCTATTTAGTCTATATATAAGGCTCTTTTCGTAAACCTTGGTTCTTCCATGGCCGAAAGTAAAAATCGGCTTCTGGATTTTTACGATTATTTACATATTTTTATATTGGGATCATCTCGAAAAGAGCTCGAAGCTAATTGAAATACGGATATAGGTTCAAATAGTAACAATTAACGAGAAAAAGGCTTTATATAAAGGGCAGATTCGCCGTTAAACGATCGTCATTGAGAATCTTTCATTTGTTTTAAATTACCCTCGATAAGTTTGGTATAATCATTGCTTTAGCCAGTGAACCAGGAAACTAACCAAAGTATCTATCTGATCTGAAAAAATTACATGATTTCAATGTGATTTCGGGCTTAGAATTTGTGTTACATAAAAGGATTGGCTAAACTGTTTTGTTAGGGAATAAAGGAGGAAATCATATGAATGCGATAGAAGTGAATGGGCTGCGGAAGGAATTCAAGGCGTATTCGAGCCGCTCTGGTTTATCAGGGGCTTTTCGCGACCTTTTTACACGCAACTATAAAATTGTACAGGCAGTGAATGATATCAGCTTTACCGTCAGGCAAGGCGAAATGGTTGGCTATATCGGTGAAAATGGTGCCGGCAAATCAACGACAATTAAAATGCTGACTGGCATCTTGACACCAACTTCTGGGGGGATCGTTGTAAATAGCATGAATCCACATAAGGAACGCGAGAAATTTGTCCAGACGATTGGTGTTGTGTTTGGTCAGCGCTCTCAGCTCTGGTGGGATATTGCGGTTCAGGAGTCATTCCGTCTGCTGAAGAAGGTATATAAGGTTTCGGATGCACATTATAACGAGCATATGGACCATGTCATCAAATCCCTTGATATTGCACCACTGCTTGATAAGCCTGTCAGGAAGCTGTCACTCGGCCAAAGGATGAGATGCGAGCGCAGCGGCAAGCTCGCATCTCATCCTTTGGCCGA
>DMSR01000171.1 GCA_003457145.1 Bacillus sp. (in: firmicutes) | reverse complement strand
CCAATCGCTCCTTTTGGAATTTACGGTTATGTAGCAGAGGGATCGAACGGAATGGTCTCCCTTGCTTACTTGATCGGAATGGTCGGAATGGTGTTCACCGCCCTTAGCTATGCAAGAATGTCTGAGGCTTTTCCGATTGCGGGCTCTGTCTACTCATATGCGCAGCGCGGAATCAATGAACATGTCGGCTTCTTTGCCGGATGGGTCATCTTATTGGATTACATTTTAATACCGGCCTTATTATACTTAGTCAGTGCGGCTGCCCTGGGAGATATCGTGCCAGAAGTGCCAATGATCGTTTGGCTTCTGATTTTTATCGGTATCAATACGGTCATCAATGTGTTCGGGATTGAAATCACTGCCAAGGCGAACAAGGTCATTGTCGTGCTCGAGTTGATCGTCCTTGCGGTGTTCGTTGTAGCGGCAATTATCGCAATCTCAAAAGGGGTAAACGGCGCGGAGTTCAACTTCAAACCGCTTTATGACAAAGATAATTTCAGTATGGGAATGGTCATGGGAGCCGTTTCAATCGCAGTGTTAAGCTTCCTTGGATTTGATGCCATCTCCACTCTCGCCGAAGAAACCAAAGGCGGCAAAACTGTCGTCGGGCGTGCAGTTATTTTTTCACTGTTAGTTGTTGGTGTGTTATTCATCATCCAAACTTGGGTGGCAGCATTGATCTGGCCTGATTACACATCCTTCGAAAATGCGGATGTGGCCTTTTATCAGATTGCTGAAATTGCAGGAGGACCTTGGCTGAAATGGACGACAATCCTTGCCACTGCTCTAGCCTGGGGTATTGCTGATGCACTCGTTGCGCAGGCAGCTATCTCGAGGATCCTGTACAGCATGGCACGTGATAAGAAGCTGCCGGGTATTTTATCAAAGGTTCACCCTAAATTCCAGACACCTTATGTTAGTACGCTATTGGTTGCGGGTATCTCATTAATTGTAACAGTAGTGTTCGCTTCAAAGATTGACGGTCTTGCTTCTCTCGTTAACTTTGGCGCTCTTACGGCATTCCTGTTCCTGCATTTATCAGTAATTAATTACTTCATGATCAAACAGAAGAGCAAAAATTACTTCAGCCACCTGGTCCTGCCGCTGATTGGATTGGTGATCATCGGATTTGTATGGTTCAGTCTTGACCCGACCTCCAAACAGCTCGGCTTCATCTGGATGGCGATCGGAATTGTCTATATGATCGGATTGAAAATATTCAAGAAGGACTCCTCATTGAATGTAGATTAATCATGAGTGCTGTAAGGTCATTCATCCTATGACCTTGCAGCATTTTTTAATTTCTATATATAAAGACGGTTCACATTCCTTTAAAATTAACCATTGAAAATTCCCAGGGGGTAAAAATGAATGCAGGCAAAGTATAATATTAATAGACTGGAATCTAGAACTAGTCATCGGCAAAAAAGTATTCAGCGATGAAATCGCTCTGATTACCATGCATTTTGGCGGGTGGATTGAGAGGGCGGATGTAAACGATAAAAAATAGTGGTGCTTGACCTCACATATGTTAAAACGCATATTGATGTGGGCTAACACCATTTAGGGAACAAAAAAAGTGGCTTTTCAGCCACTTTTTAAATTTATATTCTCTTAGCTCCAATGAAGCGTTGTTTCCAATAGGAATTGTTAAGGCTTGCGATTGACACGCCATTTGAAGTTGCTGAATGGATCATTTGTCCATTTCCTATATAGATGGCAACATGAGTAACCTTTTTACCGCCGCTTGTTGCATAGAATAACAAATCTCCAGGCTGATAAGAGTTGACCTTCGTGCCTTTTGTATACATTTCACCTGCAGTACGCGGCAGCGTAACTCCAGCCTTACCGTATGAGTATGTTACTAATCCAGAGCAATCAAAACCGCTAGTTGTGTTGCCGCCCCATTTATATTTTACTCCCAGATTGCTTTTAGCAACTGAAATTGCTTTTGCTTTATAATCAGTCTTTGTAGTGGATACAGGCTTTTTAACAGTTGCTTTCTTTACAGTGCCTGTTTTAGGTGCGATGAATTTTGAACTGACATAACCTTGTTTTCCATTGGCTGTAACCTTAGCCCAGCCCTTTGATTGAGAAGTAACAGTAACTTGCTGATTCTTTGCTAGTTTAGTAACAATAGCTCCAGAAGTAGATGGTTTATTTCGGACATTCAAAGATCCGGAATTTATCTTTACATAATAAGCTGATCCAGAGGCAGAGGCTTGGTCCATTGACGGTGCAACAGCTGCTACTAAAGTGAAGAGCAATAATACTGCTAGTATTCTCTTAAACAAAGTTGTTTACCCCCGTTTGGTAGATGTTAAACCTAGTATATATTGAAAGGGGTTACAGGCGAATAACAGAATAATTACATTTATATTACAAATTACGACATTATTACTTATTTTTCAGTGGATGTCTCGATAATCCGCAAGTCTATCGTTATGCTATTTAAAAAGTTTTTAATGAAAAATTATTCTTTATTCTAAAAAAGAGGGGCTGTTAAAGTAAGATGGGAGGCTTGTAGAAAGAACTCTATCATCAAATTACGATGAGAATTGAGGAGGTGTTGGAGAAACAACTCGATCAAAGGGACAATGCTTTATCGGCATTAAAAAAGGCTATAACTTAATACCTGATTAAAATATGAAACTGTAGCAATAAAAGTGTTCCTTATGATTATCATCTTAAGATGTAATAGAGAGACTGCTAAAGATGAACTATTTTTGTATTTACATAGCAGTCACTCTCTATTGAAGAAACCAGATATAAACGTACTTACTCCTTGCATAATCTAATCCACTCACTATATATTCATTCTCTGCTTCCTTGTTTGATTGCTGATGACAGTTAATAGTAATAGTTTTTCCTCCTGGCTTAGCATACTCCAGCTTCCTGCCTTTACTTTCATATAAAACACTCCTTCTACTAATTGTATTTTTTTTACTGTTATTTTCTTTAATCCCTATATACCGCCTTTTTAAAAATTTGAAACAACAAAAAATTCTACAAATTACCAATAAATATAACAAATCTGTCACCATCATTGTCGAAGGCTGCTGCTGTTTTTGAAGTTAAATTTATCCAGTTTGGATTTTTGTAAATGTAATGACCTTTTATTCTACATCTCAGGTCCTAGAATAATTTACAGATATGGTCTGTGGAAAACCACTGGATTATCGAGTATTGTATAAATAAGGAAGAAGGTTTATTTATAGCTGATGAAACATTCTTTCCTCCCAATACGTATGTATAGGAAGGATTATAAATAGGAGTCGATGTTAATGAATACATTTATTTCATTTGTCGTCAGGACAGCGGTTGCGCTTCCGTCATCAATATTTGTTTGGATTGTAAGCTTTTTCGGTATGGACCAAACGTTCCTGTTGTCTTCTTTATTTGCCTTAACCGCCGGTGGGCTTGTGTATTTCTCTCTGGGGATTTATAACAAGACCCGATTCCTGAAAAAGCATGGGCTGACTAAGAGGGAATATAAATATATCCAAAAAAACCTGACAGATGCTAATGTGAAAATCAACCGCCTGCAAAAAGCTCTGTTTTCAATACGCCATATCCGTTCTTTAAAGCAAAGGATTGAGCTTTTGCGGATGATCAAAAATATCCAAAAATTAAGCAAGCGGGAACCAAGGAGATTTTATAAAGCAGAGCAGTTTTATTTTTCTCATTTGGATTCTGTACTGGAGCTGTCAGAGAAGTATGCATTTCTCTCCTCCCAACCGAGCACGAACCGGGAGCTGGATCAATCATTATATGAAACGCAGCATACTTTAAAAGAGCTTACAAATGTTGTCGAGAAGGATTTATATCATGTTCTTTCTGACGATATCGACAACCTCAATTTCGAAATCGACGTTGCCAAGCATTCAATTAAAAAGTTAAATGAAATTCCTGATGAAACCAGGAGGTTGAAATAATGAACGAGAAAAATCCAGATCTATTAAAGAGCACAGATCATATCATTGACGATATCCTTGCCAACCCGTTTGGGAATACTCCCGAGCTGGAGGTACAGGCTGTTAAGCAGCAAGAGGGGAGGCCAGTAAAGCTGATTGATGTCATCCCGGAGGAAAATAGGGCAAGGGCCTACCAATTGGCAGAGCAGATTGACCCGAAGAACCACCAGGCTATGATCCAGTACGGTACGCAGGCTCAGGGCAAACTCCTGTCGTTCTCACATGCCATGCTTGAACATGTTCAGAAAAAAGACATTGGTGAGGTCGGAGATATCATCAGTGATTTGATGAGACATCTAAGCGATATGAATCCTGATGAACTGAAGCCGGAAAAGGCATCTTTTTTCTCGAGAATGTTTGGGAAGCTCTCGGGCTCCATTCAAGAAGTGCTGTCAAAATATCAAAAGACCGGTGCGCAAATCGACCGGATCAGCGTAAAACTGGATCGCAGCAAAAATGTCCTATTATCTGATATAGGTATGCTTGAGAAACTATATGAAACGAATAAAGAATACTTCAATGCTCTGAATATATATATCGCTGCAGGGGAAATCAAACTGGAGCAGCTCCATGAAAAAACAATTCCAGAGCTGAAGAGGGACGCAGAGGCTTCCCAGGACCAAATGAAGTATCAGGAAGTAAAGGATATGCTTCAATTCGCTGACAGACTCGATAAACGTTTGTACGACCTAAAGCTAAGCCGGGAAATCACCATTCAGAGTGCGCCGCAAATCCGCCTGATCCAGAACACAAACCAGGCGCTGGTCGAAAAGATCCAATCATCGATCGTAACGGCGATTCCTCTATGGAAAAACCAGGTGGCCATCGCATTAACGCTAATCAGGCAGCGTCATGCAGTCGAGGCGCAGAAACAAGTCTCAAAGACGACTAATGACCTGCTACTGAAAAATGCAGAAATGCTTAAAACTAATACAATCGAAACCGCAAAAGAAAATGAACGCGGCCTGGTTGATATTGAAACACTCAAGAAGACCCAGGAAAACTTGATTACAACATTAGAGGAAACATTAAGAATCCAGGAGGAAGGCCGTTCAAAGAGGCGCCAGGCAGAGCAGGATCTTGCAACGATGGAAAACGAGCTGAGGCTGAAATTGTTAGAGATTAAAGATAAATAAAAATGGTGCCTGTCCCCAATTGCATTAGGAGAGTGGGGACAGGCGTTATTTTTTGATAAAAGTTGAAAATACATGTTTTACTAGAAGAGGATATGGGTAAACAAGAATTGCTTAACAAATTTGTACATAGATGCATCAATAGGTCTAAAGTCCCTTAACAAAACCAGTTATATTCGATATCTTGGTAACAGAACACATAAATCGTACGATAATGGCAAAACCATTGAAAAATGGTGACGCAAAGCTAAAGGGACTACCTTCACTTTTGAGTGATCATGTCAGCCAGTTGCCGAATACGATCAAAAATCTCCTGCGATTTATGTGATAAAAAGAGGAGGAGTCAGTGTGTTTAAAACCTTAATAAATTTGAAGTACAGAATCCATCTATTTCTGCAAAATTATAATGAAGCACTTGTTCAAGATGCAATATGTGATAAATTGAAAGCCCATTTAAAACAAAAAGCCAGTTACCATGGGCAGCAAGCGTATTCACTTATATCTAAAATGTAAGAGCAGACACCAGTCTGCTTTTTATAATGCCTAAAACACGTTTGCTATATCTTTAGCTGAGAATTTTCTTCCTTGGCTTGTTCCAAAATTTCACGTAGGTATATCCTTCCTTACATTTAAAAACCTTTATTCCGAACAATTTAAGAGGTGTGAAAATTTCCTTCATCTGCAACAATGGCATCCTATAACCTCCCCGAAACTAGTTATCTTAATTTTACCTTAGTAAAGAACGATTATAAATAAAATGTTCTCGATAAGAAACGACAATAACTGAGTAAATTCTCATTGGCTTGGTGAATTTTTGTTACATCTTGCTATTATCAATGGTTGGATTTTTAAATGGGTTTCTTAACATAGCTTTTAATTAATTTGGTTTACAGTAACTTAAAGGCTAATGAATCATTGAGTATAATCCCATAGAATCAGCCAATCTTCTTTAATTTGTACAACATAGACATCCTGGTTGAAACTAAATTTACCGTATTTCCCTTTATAGTTTTGTGTAACTACGAATTTGTAAGCTGACTTAAAAGGCGCTTCTCCTTTTGCTGCTTTCCACCCACTCACTTCTTTAGCATCCCCAACTTTAAAAGTAAAAGTATCGGCTCCGAAATGGCCTATAAATACATGTGCTCGATCCTGAATAAAGGACGCCTTGGGAAACTTTTGCTTCATAAATGGATGGAACATACTCCATGAATCTGAAAAATTGCCTTCTTGTTCATACGTATAGAATCTACTTACACTTAATTTTGCCTGGCTTTCGGGAGATTTAAACAGGAATCTGACGGCAAAAATAAACACAAAAATAATAACAATTAATAGGACAATTAACTTCCATTTTGTTGAGTGTTTTTTACGCATGTAAGACCGCCTTGTTTGTGAAGTTTAATATACATATATGTATGAAAAAATTACGTATGTTATTATATGGTGAGTTATTGAATATTCTATGATGTAAAAAGTACATTGAGATCGATAGAGAGACAAATTCTTTTATCGTATTATTTAATTTGGTATTATTAGTGTTAATTAGCGTTTTTATATAGTTATACGAGTTATTTCTTTATAAAATAGGAGGAAAAGAATTCATGGCTATTTTAGTAACTGGGGGTGCCGGTTATATCGGCAGCCATACTTGCATAGAATTATTGAATGCAGGTAAGGAAATAATTGTTGTTGATAATTTTTCAAACAGTAACCCGGAATCTTTAAGACGTGTAAAAGAAATTGCCGGAAAGGAATTTTCCTTCTATGAATTGGATTTGCTCGATCGGCAAGCCCTTACGAAGGTTTTTGAAGAGAACCAAATCGATGCTGTTATACATTTTGCAGGTTTAAAAGCTGTAGGGGAATCGGTATCGATCCCGCTTCATTATTATCATAACAATCTTACAGGAACATTAATCCTTTGCCAGGTAATGCAAGAATTCAGGGTGAAGAATCTAGTGTTCAGCTCTTCTGCAACGGTTTATGGTATGCCGGAAAAGATGCCAATCTCAGAAGATTTCCCGCTTAGCACGACGAACCCGTATGGCAGTACAAAACTAATGATCGAACAAATCTTAAAGGATTTGCATGTAGCGGATAGTAGCTGGAGTATTGCTCTGCTTCGTTATTTCAATCCGATTGGAGCACATGAAAGCGGGCGTATCGGCGAAGATCCCAATGGTATCCCGAATAACCTAATGCCTTATATTACACAGGTGGCAGTTGGTAAACTTAAAGAACTTCAAGTGTTCGGAAATGACTATTCGACTGTAGATGGGACAGGAGTACGGGATTATATCCATGTGGTAGACCTTGCAGTGGGTCATTTGAAGGCATTAGAAAAAGTAATGGAATCTAATGGAGTAGATGCATATAACCTTGGTACCGGAACAGGTTATAGTGTCTTACAACTCGTGTCCGCTTTTGAAAAAGCTTCTGGGAATAAAGTACCTTATCAGATAGCTGAGAGACGTCCTGGAGACGTGGCAGTTTGTTATGCTGATCCAGCAAAGGCCAAAGCGGAACTAGGATGGGCAGCTAAAAAAGGGATAGAAGACATGTGCCTTGATTCTTGGCGATGGCAGGAACAGAACCCAAAGGGTTATACAGAATAAAACAATACCCACTCGGCCATGTAGTCGAGTGGGTATTGTTTTATTGTATTTATAAAATGCTTAATAGAAACTTCATCCAGCCAAGGAAAGAAATCCATAAAGGAATACTAAGTGTGACAGCCCATGAAAAGCCCATTGCAAAATTGCCTTCGTGCTCCATAACATCACATCCACCCTTGGTTTTTTTTATATATTACCCTTTAACCAATTAAATTATTCTTTGTTTTTATAAAATTCTGTTTAATCTCCAGGTCTCCTTCAATTTTAAAAACAAAAAAACTGCATATTCTGCTACGAATTCCTTACTTTCTCTCCATAAAGCGAGCAAGTATAACAAAAAATTCATTATTTCAACGATAAAAATAACGAACCACTTTAAACTTCTCCAAAAGAAAAGATCCCAAGAAAAATTGGGATCATTACTGGTGGTAAATATAGTTGTAATTTCTAATCTGTGAGTTTATATATCCATTTTGAAACAGGCACAGCAAGGAGTTTGTCAACGGGTCTATACAATATAATAGGGATGATGATTGAAAAAAGTGTAACGATTAAATAATAAGTGGGAATCTTATAATATTCTGTTATTCCTGAGTAAATATAAATTTTATTTATACTCTGATACACAAAAATATGCAGGATATAAATATTTAAGGAATAGGCGCCCAGTCTGGAAAAAAAACTTTGTTCCCCTGGTTTTTGAATAGCAGCAACCACTAAGTAAAATGTAGCGGCCATTAAAAAAACGATACTTAAGGCCGAGTTATAGTATGAAAGTAAAGTGAAAATCAATATGGAACTGATGAAACCAATCATTGGATTTTTTATTTGCGTATTTTCTTTATGTCCCAAATAATAACCCATAGAAAGGTAGAAAAAGCCTTTAGCAAATCCGCCATAAATAAACACATCGTTAAAAGTCAGAATACCAACTAGATTTGAGAAATAAAGAACAGCAGCTAACAGAAATATACTTGAAGGTCTTAAAGAAAAACGCATACAAATAAATAGTAGAAGAGTAGAGATAATTAACGCAGCTAAGAACCATAAATGAAAGGAACCAAGGGAACCATTCATCAACCCTTTTATAGTCATGCTTTGAAGTGCTTTTTGGATACCGTTCCAAAAGGGAGCATCTATCATTAAGCGGTCTGTAATGATGATTATAAATTTGTATACTAGATAGAATAGCGTAAAGGAAATATAAATAGAGAGGATTTTCTTTACATAGCCAGGAAGGTAGTTCGCATTTTTTGCCGAAAGAAAATAACCCGAAGCAGCAAAGAAGAAAGGTACTGCAATATCGAGTAAGGGTCTATATACATGATAATTTGCTACTGTTGCAAGGCCAAATTGTTGGATGGATCCAGTTGTATGGATTAGAACAACAGCAATTGCAGCGAAAAACTTTAACTTATCAATCGTATGATTGTACTTCATAGTGCCTCCATTATTCTAACATTACTTTTTTAGAGCACTACTATTTTAGCATAATTCTATTTTTGATTCATTGGAAAATAGATTGCTAATAATAAAGTGTAATCATTTGAGGATCAAGTTCAGTAATATATTTTAGGTTCATTTATTTATTTTCATTTTGTGTCAATTTTTGAGAAAAAAGAAAAACCATTCGATTGCAAATGGTTTTCTGCTAAAATTTATTACTTATTTAGCGAAGAGATAATCCCGTTGCCAACAGACCCAACTCCGCCTAAAATTATATAGTTATTGTAGCTGCGATTTGTCAGTGCAGTAGAAACTGAATCAGGAAGTGTCTCTTTGCCTGTTAGTAAAAGTGTTGTATTTTCCTTCGAAATCAAAACGGATCCAGTTAAAGCATCGGCAAAGGTTGAACCGGTTGCAATATAAAGTTTCTCAGTTTCGGGAAAAAACTTATTATGAATATTTACAGCTACCTCGTATCTGTCTTTTCCGCCAATCCGCGTCGGTCCTGGCAATAAATTAAAGACTGCTTTGTTTACACTTGCTTCGCCCCCAACTACAATTGTTGTCTGTGGGGATTTTCTTTTCAATACATCAATGGTCTCCTGAGGTAAATATTCGGGCCGTGTCAATAGGATTGGAAAGCCATTTTTAGCCGCATAAGGCGCGATGGAAATGGCATCTGGAAAGTTCAGTCCATTAGCCACTATTGCAGTCTGATATTCCCCCAGCTCCAATGCTATATTTCTGGAAACCTCAAAACGGTTCTTCCCGCCAATTCTTCTGACGCTTTTCCCCATATTCCTTAATTCAGCTTCAATGCTTTCGCCGACGCTGCCCTTTCCGCCAATGATGATGACTTCCGATGCGCCTAATCTTTTGATTTCAGCTTTTGTTAAGGGGTGCAGACTTGCCTGGCCGGTCAAGAGAAGAGGAGCATCTTTTTTATAAGCTAAGGGAGCAGCTGATAAAGCATCAGCAAAGGCATTATTATTACTGATAAACACCGTACTGGAGGATGGCCAGCCTTTTTGTGCTATTTTTACCGCTACCTCGAATCGATCCTTGCCAGCGATTCTTTCGGGACTTTGAGAAGACTGTACCAAGCCGTAGCCAAACCATGGATCTCTTCCAGGATTTCCTAAATCAAAGGCCGTTTTCTTCAGTTGTTCCCTGAGCTCACTGTTTGTCATGGTCGGGTAAATCTCCTTTAATAATGCCAGGTTACCGGTCACGAAACCAGTTGCCATAGAAGTGCCAGTTAATCTTGCGTATCCGTTATTTAAGTACGTACTTAGAATCGAAACACCAGGAGCAGAATACTCTATTGAATTTCCTGTAGCCGAAAAGCTTCCGCGATTTTTTTGCTGATCGACAGCAGAAACGGCAATAACTGAATTGTATCTGGCTGGATATGCAACATTATCTCCGGTCCCTTCCTTGTTCCCGCTGTTTCCGCCAGCAGCTACAATAAGTGTTCCAGCGTTATAAGCCTTGTTAATGGTGTATTCAAGTATAGGTGATTTTTCTAGGGATCCTAAGCTAAGATTGACGATATCCATCTTATTTGTAATGGCCCAATCCAAAGCCGATAGGATGTCACTTAAATACCCATTCCCCCTGCTGTCCAGAACTTTAACCGCGTAGATCTGTGCATCAGGCGCAACGCCTACAGTTCCTATATCATTATTGAGAGCCCCTACGATTCCAGCCACATGTGTTCCATGGCCATTATCATCTGAAAATGAATTGGTATATGAAACAAAAGATACTCCTCCGGCAATTTTAAGGTCTGGGTGAGGGGATATCCCGCTGTCCAGAATAGCTACTTTGACATTTTTACCAGTATAATTAGCCTTCCAGGCCCTTTCGGCTTGTACAGCT
>DMSR01000023.1:6316-8289 GCA_003457145.1 Bacillus sp. (in: firmicutes) | reverse complement strand
ATGCAAAGGCTGCCAATGTGCCAATCATCGTAGCAGTTAATAAAATGGACAAACCAACAGCAAACCCTGACCGTGTAATGCAGGAGCTTACTGAATATGGTCTTGTACCGGAAGCATGGGGCGGAGAAACAATCTTTGTTCCGATTTCAGCATTAACAGGGGAAGGCCTAGACAACCTCCTGGAAATGATTTTGCTGGTCTGCGAAGTTGAAGAGTATAAAGCAAATCCTAATAGAAACGCAATTGGTACAGTTATCGAAGCTCAGCTGGATAAAGGCCGAGGCTCGGTTGCTACCTTGCTTGTACAAAATGGAACGCTAAGGATTGGCGACCCGATCGTTGTCGGTAATACTTTCGGCCGTGTACGCGCAATGGTCAATGATGTTGGCCGTCGTGTCAAAGAAGTAGGACCGTCTGCTCCTGTAGAAATTACGGGATTGAACGATGTTCCTCAAGCTGGTGATCGTTTCGTGGTATTCGGTGATGAAAAGACTGCCCGCCAGGTTGGAGAAATACGTTCATCACAAGCAGTGCAGGCACAAAGAAGCGAAAAAGCACGCGTAAGTCTTGATACTTTGTTTGAACATATGAAACAAGGGGAAATGAAAGACTTAAATCTAATAATTAAAGCCGATGTACAAGGTTCAGTAGAAGCTCTTGCAGCAGCATTGCAGAAGCTGGACGTTGAAGGTGTCAATGTTAGGATCATTCACACTGGTGTTGGTGCGATCAATGAGTCCGATATCACACTTGCAGCTGCATCAAACGGTATCGTTATCGGTTTCAACGTACGTCCTGATACTAACGCAAAACGTGCTGCTGATTCCGAAAAGGTAGATATCCGCCTGCACCGTATCATCTACAAAGTAATCGAAGAAATTGAATCAGCAATGAAGGGTATGCTTGATCCAGTTTATGCGGAGAAGGTTATTGGCCAGGCAGAAGTCCGCCAGACTTTCAAGGTATCCAAAATTGGAACAATTGCAGGATCGTATGTTACTGACGGTAAAATTACTCGTGACAGCGGTGTACGCTTGATTCGTGATGGCATAGTTATCTTCGAAGGACAAATTGATGCGTTAAAACGTTTCAAAGATGATGCGAAAGAAGTTGCACAAGGCTATGAGTGTGGTATTACCATTAAAAACTTCAATGATCTTAGAGAAGGCGATGTTGTTGAAGCATATATCATGGAAGAAGTGGAACGTTAATGGTAGTAGGCTTAGCAGCCTGTGAGTGCATTATTTATGATGCTCATTCTCTGAAAGAGAAAAGGGCAGTTCTGCAGCGCATTATCTCCAGACTGAAGCAAAAATATAATATATCAGTATCGGAGGTCGACCATCAGGAGGTATGGCAGCGGACAACAATAGCTGTTGCCGCTGTATCATCTTCAAAAGTTGCAACCGAAAGAGAGCTGCAGAATGCCTTGAAAATGATTGATTCCTTTCCAGAGATCGAACGTACCATCACCGAAATAGAATGGCTTTAATAGAACGAGGTGATCGAATATGGGGCATAGAGTAAATCGTGTTGGAGAACAAATGAAGAAGGAACTTGGCGAGATCATCAGCCGTAAAATCAAGGATCCGCGTATTGGTTTTGTGACAGTTACTGATGTACAGGTTACTGGTGACCTTCAACAAGCAAAGGTTTATATTTCTGTTTTAGGTGATGAGGAACAGAGAGAAAACACCTTAAAAGGCCTGGCAAAAGCCAAAGGGTTCATCCGTACTGAAATTGGGCAAAGAATCCGTCTTAGAAAAACGCCTGAGCTAATTTTTGAATTTGATGAATCAATGGCGTACGGCAATCGAATCAATTCGCTGATTCATGAACTAAAAAGAGACGAACAGCATGATGATGAAAAAAAGGATGAAAATTAACGCATTCTTAAGTGAATGGCTAATCAAGAGATGGATAGACAACTTGTCTATCCATTTTTTTGAAAGGTTATTTTCAGAATTTGTATT
>DMSR01000023.1:0-6267 GCA_003457145.1 Bacillus sp. (in: firmicutes) | reverse complement strand
CTTGTTTCTCGAGCGTTTCGTACATGATTTACATAGATCAACTCATTTGTAGAACAGCTAAACGAAACTTCAAAATTGAGCTTTATTTACATACTGCGGTTTAAATCATCAAGGTCCAACCAGGAGGGATAAACAATGGAAGGAATTTTGCCACTTTTTAAGCCTGCGGGCATGACTTCGCATGACTGTGTATTCAAGCTTAGGAAGCTGTTAGGCACAAAAAAGGTCGGGCATACAGGTACGCTTGATCCTGATGTGACAGGTGTGTTGCCAATTTGTGTCGGCAAAGCGACCAAAATAGCTGAATATATCACGGATTCCGGAAAGGCATATGAAGGAGAAGTAACACTCGGTTATACAACAACGACAGAGGATGCTTCCGGTGAAAAGGTTGAAGAGAAGTCAGTTGACAGAACGATATCAAGGATTGAAATCGAAGATGTACTTCAAGCGTTCATAGGAGAAATTGAGCAGACACCTCCAATGTATTCTGCAGTGAAGGTCAATGGAAAAAAGCTATACGAATATGCAAGGCAAGGAATTGAAGTAGAGCGTCCCACTCGGAGGGTGACCATTCACAGCATCGAACTTCTTGATGATAGGGGGTTTTTCGAAGGTGAACAAGTTTCCTTTAAGTTCAGGGTATCATGCAGCAAGGGCACTTATATTAGAACCTTGGCGGTAATGATTGGTGAAAAATTAGGCTATCCAGCACATATGTCTTCACTCGTAAGGATTCAATCTGCAGCCTTTTCGATAGATGATTGTTTTACTTTTGAACAGCTTGGAACAATGGCTGAGGAAGGCATAATCGAGACCGCTTTGCAGCCTCTTGAAACCNNAGTAGCAGAGAAAGTGAAAAATGGGGCACTGCTTGATATTCCGCAGCAGCTAGCGGATGAAGAAGGCCCTATTGTGGTCGAAACAGAAGACGGAGTAGCGCTCGCTATCTACAGGAAGCATCCTGTCAAATTAGGCTTAATGAAGCCTGATAAGGTATTGAGGAATGAGCAATAACCTGAGCAGATGTATCAGAAAAGGTGAATTTTATCGTGGAATTGATTAAGCTAAACCATCCTCATGAATATGAGAACCGAAATTTCCCAGCCATGGTAATGGCTCTGGGTTATTTTGATGGTGTCCATTTAGGGCATCAGCAAGTAATCATGGAAGCAAAAAGAACCGCAGAAAGTAAAGGAATGAAAAGTTCGGTCATGACATTCGACCCTCATCCCTCCGTCGTTCTGGGGAAGAGTGTACAGCATATTGAATATATTACTCCTCTAGAAGAAAAGGTAGCGGTAATCGAGGAAATGGGAGTGGATTATTTATTTGTCATCCACTTCACTCCTGAATTCTCCGGCTTGCTTCCACAGGAATTTATAGACCAATATATTATTGGGTTAAATGTTAAGCATGTGGTCGCCGGATTTGATTATACCTATGGGAAGATGGGCAAAGGAACAATGGAGACAATCCAATTCCATTCACGGAACCAGTTTGATTTCACTGTAGTCTCAAAACTGGCAACTCCAAATGAAGATAAAATCAGTTCAACATTGATCCGAAGCCTCATAAGAGATGGGAAGGTAGAAACAATGCCTGATCTCCTCGGCCGATTTTATACAACCAGAGGAACGGTTGTGCATGGGGAACAGCGGGNNCGAATGTCAAATTGGATGATGAATATATTTTGCCGCCGACAGGAGTCTATGCTGTTAAGGTAAAACTCGGAAATCAACAGTTCGATGGTGTCTGCAACATTGGCTATAAACCGACATTCCATAAAGAAAAAATGGATAAGCCATCCGTTGAAGTCCATATCTTCAACTTTAAGGAAGACATATACGGAGAAGTAGTCACAGTAGAGTGGCACATACGCATTCGGAATGAACAAAAATTCGAGAACATCGGACAGCTAGTATCACAAATTGAAAAAGATAAACAGCAGGCGATTCTGCACTTTGAAAAATAGCAGGGTTAGACTTGCTTTTTGTCGGAAAAAGATGTATTCTTATTAACGTATCAAAAAAGAACCTTTGCTTGGCAAGTCGAGTCACCGACGCTTGCTCGGTAACAGGGGATTACAATTCAGGAGGTGAACACGGATGGCAATCACAAAAGAACGTAAAAACGAACTTATCAGCGAATTCAAGACTCACGAAAGTGACACTGGATCTCCAGAAGTTCAAATCGCTGTCCTTACTGCAGAAATCAACACATTGANNCCGCGGCCTTTTAAAAATGGTAGGTAAACGTCGTAACCTATTGACTTACCTTCGTAACAAGGACGTTTCTCGTTACCGCGAGTTAATCAACAAGCTTGGTCTACGTAGATAGTCTGTTAAAGCGGGATTTATCCCGCTTTTTTATTAGGGAAAAATTTTGGACGATACATAACGATCAAAATGATATTAAGCGCTCTTATTTGGCGCATACTATAAAGAAAAGCACCTACGCCTTTTTGCAACCCTTATAAGGTATTGACACCAAGTTAAGCTGTTCGGGAGCAGATGCCCAATACGGCTTAGTTCGAAGGGGTTCGGGACATTAATCCAAAAGCAAGATGATTCAATAACATACAAGCTTCCTGTAATGGGACAAGCAATCGATGTGAGGCTCAGGGCCTATCGGTGTTTTATCCTTCATTATAAAGGTATATTTGGTATAAGACATACTTAAATGCTGTTTTAAATATTTCCCAGGTATCAAACCTGGATGGATTTTATGGTAGAGAGGGGCTTAAAAGCATGGAACAAGAAAAACAAAGTTTTTCCCTGGACTGGGCAGGCCACAAGCTTACAGTCGAAATAGGTCAGCTTGCTAAGCAAGCTAACGGAGCTGTACTTGTCCGTTATGGTGATACAGCAGTATTAAGTACAGCAACAGCTTCAAAAGAGCCGAAGAATCTGGACTTCTTCCCACTTACTGTCAACTATGAAGAGAGATTATATGCTGTAGGTAAAATTCCGGGTGGCTTCATTAAACGAGAAGGACGTCCAAGCGAGAAGGCGATTCTTGCCAGCCGTTTGATTGACCGTCCAATTCGTCCATTATTTGCTGACGGATTCCGTAACGATGTCCAGGTCATCAGCATTGTCATGAGCGTTGACCAAAACTGTTCATCAGAAATGGCAGCGATGTTTGGATCATCGCTTGCTCTGTGCGTCTCGGATATCCCTTTTGAAGGACCAATTGCTGGAGTGACTGTTGGGAGAGTGGACGGTAAATTCGTCATTAATCCATCAGTGGAAGATGCAGAAAAAAGCGATATGAATTTAGTCGTGGCTGGAACGATTGACGCCATCAATATGGTTGAGGCAGGAGCAGAGGAAGTGCCTGAAGAAGTCATGCTGGAAGCAATTATGTTCGGTCATGATGAAATTAAGCGATTAATACAATTCCAACAGGAAATCGTTGCTAAAGTCGGCAAAGCGAAAAGAGAGATATCTCTTTTTGAACTAGACAAAGATCTAGAGGCTGAAGTGCGTGAAATCTGTGAGCAAGACATGCTTTCAGCAATTCAGGTGCAGGAAAAGCATGCACGAGAAGATGCCATCAAAGAAGTCAAGAATGCTCTAATCGCCAGATATGAAGAGCAGGAAGCTGATGCTGACAAGCTCAAACAAGTGAAACAAATACTTGATAAAATCGTTAAAGGCGAAGTTCGCCGTTTGATTACCGAAGATAAGGTCCGACCTGATGGCCGAAAAGTGGACGAAATCCGCCCGCTCTCATCAGAAGTAGGAATGCTTCCAAGAACACATGGTTCTGGATTATTCACTCGTGGACAAACACAGGCTTTAAGCATTTGTACGCTTGGAGCGATGGGTGATGTTCAAATCCTTGATGGACTTGGGATTGAAGAAGAAAAACGTTTTATGCACCACTATAATTTCCCATTATTCTCTGTAGGTGAAACTGGACCTATTCGTGGCCCAGGCAGACGTGAAATCGGTCACGGGGCACTTGGTGAAAGAGCGCTTGAACCTGTCATCCCTAACGAGAAAGACTTCCCATACACTGTACGCCTTGTTTCAGAAGTACTTGAATCAAATGGTTCTACTTCACAGGCAAGTATTTGCGCAAGTACATTAGCACTGATGGATGCAGGAGTGCCAATAAAAGCGCCAGTTGCAGGTATTGCAATGGGTCTAATCAAATCAGGAGAGCACTATTCTATTCTCTCTGATATCCAGGGTATGGAAGATCACCTTGGTGACATGGACTTTAAAGTGGCTGGAACTGCTAAAGGTGTTACAGCCCTGCAAATGGATATCAAGATTGACGGATTATCTCGTGAGATTCTTGAAGAAGCTTTGCAACAGGCGAAAAAAGGACGTATGCATATTCTTGATTCAATGCTGGCGACAATTAAAGAACCGCGTGAGCAGCTTTCTAAATATGCACCAAAAATCATTACAATGTGGATTAAACCTGATAAAATCCGTGACGTCATTGGGCCAAGCGGAAAACAGATCAATAAAATCATTGAAGAAACTGGCGTAAAAATTGATATCGAACAAGATGGTACGGTATTTATTGGTTCAGTAGATGAAGAAATGATTCAAAGGGCTAAGAAAATTATTGAAGACATTGTCCGTGAAGTTGAAGTTGGAGAAATGTACCTCGGTAAAGTTCGCCGAATCGAAAAATTCGGAGCTTTTGTTGAAATCTTCCCAGGAAAAGATGGCCTTGTCCACATTTCCGAACTTGCCGAGGAGCGAGTTGGTAAAGTTGAAGACATCCTGAAGCTTGGTGACGAAATCCTCGTTAAGGTTACCGAAATTGATAAGCAGGGAAGAGTTAACCTTTCCCGTAAAGCAGTTTTGAAAGAACAGCGTGAAAAGGCAGAAAAGGCATAAAAATTTAGCGAGGCCAGGGGCAACCCTGGCCTTTTAAATGTTTTTATGCTCTTTTCATAAACTTTTTTGTTTTTACTTCCCAAAAAAACGAAAAGTAACAGTCAGTGCGAAAATAACCTTTTTTTATCAGGAATCTCTACTTTCGTTCTACCTTGTCCTTTGAATACATACTTTTTACTAAGGCTCTTTTCGTATTCTATAAGGCTTTTTCGTTCTTTTGAGGCCTAGAAATAGTGAGGTTAAGGCGGAGTGCAGGAAAAGAGCAGGAAATGATGCCCTTGACATAATCTCTTTAGCCGTTAGCAGCACTTTTGTGAAACAGCCTTTAGTAAAGGGGAGGCATAAGAAATGAGAAAGTTGATGTTGATTTCTGTCTTATTAATTGGAGCCTGGGTGTCAGTGAATAACCCTTACTCCAGTACATATGTTACCGGTCTTAAATCTGAAATAATTCCTGCTTCAGGAAATGGAAACTCTTTATTAAGTGAAATAGAAAAGAAAGCAAAGGATTATGAGGTCGAGCCTTCTAATGCAAGGCTTGATCCCGTGTGGAAAGCAATCCCGGGATATAATGGATTGAGTGTCGATGTAGATAAATCATTCGCAAAAATGAAAAAGTCAGGGGAGTTTAATCCTGAAAAGCTTGTCTATAAACAAATCCAGCCAGATGTCCATTTGAGAGACCTTCCACCATCAGCTATTTATAAGGGCCATCCAGAAAAGCCGATGGTAAGCTTCATCATCAATGTTGCATGGGGGAATGAATACCTTTCGGGTATGTTGGCGACGCTAAAGGAGCATAATGTCTCAGCCAGTTTTTTTCTAGAGGGCCGTTGGGTAAAGAATAATCCAGGCATGGCGAAGATCATTGCTGAAGCTGGACATGAAATTGGCAACCATTCTTTTACCCACCCGAATATGAAGCAGCTTTCCGCTCCGGAAATTAATGAAGAAATTAAGAGAACAAATGATGTCATTGAGGCGGTAACCGGCGTCCAAACGCGGTGGTTTGCACCTCCAAGTGGTTATTATAAGGAAGAAGTTGTCAAGATTGCAGCTGCCCACAAATTAGGGACGGTCATGTGGAGTGTTGATACAATCGATTGGCAAAAGCCGACTCCTGAAAAATTGCTTAGCAGGGTAATGGGCAAGGTCCATAATGGGGCAATGATTTTAATGCATCCAACAGAATCAACGGCAAATTCGCTCGATCAATTAATCACGCTAATCAAGGAGAAAGATTTGCAAATTGGCACAGTTTCAGATATGTTGAGTGAAAATAGAATTATGTCAAAAAAGATGAAAGAATAGCATTGTATTTGGAAAAAGTAAGTAAAATGAACTATACTTATTAAATGCAGAGGTTATTTAGCAGCTGGTTCCAGAGGAGGAATATAATTGA
>DMSR01000243.1 GCA_003457145.1 Bacillus sp. (in: firmicutes) | reverse complement strand
TCTATGAGAAAACAGAAGTAATTAAAAAGGCTGCCACAATTAATCTATCCATATTTCCTTCTGCGTATTAAACTCCCCTTCTCCACTTACAAATACTATTTGTCGCATTGATTATTACTTTTGGAGTAAAGCGTAATCTGTTTTCTATTTGGATTCGTGGCCTTTACGAGATGTGCCAGAACTATAAAAGGACTATAAAATCGTAAGACCAGCAAAGTTTGCGAAAGGGCCATTACAAAACAATATCAAAGGGAATTATTTTATCGCTAGTAAACCATTGTTCACTCCACCCCTGTTTAAATCTTTCTGTATACAGGTATGTATAGATTACATAATAAGTCCGTATACTGATAGTACGAATTTTAAGGAGTGGATCCAATGAATCTCAAAAACCAGCTATTTAATCGCAAGGGCAGCTTGGCGAAGATTAACCATGATGACGATCAGGCAGCTGAAAAGCTGGCTAATGAAATCCTGGAGCTTTTGCCTAATTATACTGCCCGTCCTATCGTTTTTGTCTGCATTGGAACCGACCGCTCAACTGGAGATTCATTGGGTCCGCTAATCGGGACGCTGCTTGAGGAAAGGGACATTTCCCCTTTTCATGTATACGGAACGCTGGATGATCCGATTCATGCTGTAAATATGGAAGAAAAATTGGAACAGATTAAGAAGAAGCACTTCAACCCTTTTATTATCGGCATTGATGCCTGTCTGGGCCGCATAAAAAGTGTTGGGTCCATTCAGGTGGGAAGCGGGCCTGTAAAACCAGGTGCAGGGGTAAATAAGGAACTCCCTGAAGTAGGAAATATTCATATAACTGGAATCGTTAATGTAAGTGGCTTCATGGAATTTTTCGTATTACAAAATACAAGGTTGAACCTTGTTCTGAAAATGGCTAAAACGATTGCAAATGGCATCTATGAAAGCAGCCTGCAATTTCCGAAAAAAACAGAATGGCCAAAATTAAGCTGGGATTTAGACCAAGACCAGCCTACAGTTGCTGAATAAACAAAAAGGGAAGGACCGATGGAATCCTTCCTTTTTGCTTGCTAAAAATATTCGCCAGCGCTGTAAAATTAAAGTGATGGGCGGCCATTTGAATAATCACTGTGACCCTACTCGGGAATTCATCTATCTATTAGGCAATGAAAATATGTGTAATTGTAACAAGAATGGCTGTCACCAAAATGCCCGGAAGCAAGTTTGCGACCCTGATTTTTGTCAGACCGATCAAATTCAAGCCAATTGCAAAAATCATTACTCCTCCCGTAGCAGTCAATTCAAGGATAAAGCTGTCCATTAATGCCTGTGGAATCAATTTATCAATTTGCGTGGCAAACAGCGCGATTGTTCCTTGGTAGAGCATGACCGGAACTGCCGAAAAAAGAACCCCAATACCGAGTGTTGTTGTCAGGATTAAAGCGGTAAAGCCATCGATGATTGCTTTTGTATAAAGGACATCATGATCGCCGCGAATGCCACTGTCCAGGGCACCGATAATCGCCATTGCCCCAATAACGAAAATAAGCGTTGCAGTAACAAATCCTTGAGAAATGCTGCCTTCCCCTTTTGAACCAATCCTGCGTTCAAGCCAGTCCCCAACTGAATTGAGTCTGTCTTCTAATTTTAATGATTCCCCGATTACAGCTCCTAACACGAGACTTAAAATCACGATTAAAAAATTCGCGCTTTTGAAACCCATCTGCAAGCCTAGGACCATAACAGACAGGCCGATACCATGCATGACTGTAGCCTTCATATTCTCAGGAATCCTTGTCAAAAGTTTACCTAAGAGTGTACCTGCGATTATTAATAAACCGTTCACAATGGTGCCAATTAGAAACATTTTTTTCACCTATTATTTCAGATTAGTATGCAAAAATCTTACCCTTTTTCCGGGATTTATGAATTGAAATGACCTTTTTCTTAAGCTGCAATTTAGACTATTGATTTCCAGTCAGAAGCTACGCTTTCCTGATAAATTATGGTCTCCGCTTGTCTGCTGGTAAAAAATTATATCAACCCCGATTCCACCTGACCCTTTTCTGTAACAGTCCCACACCTTCAGCTTCAATCAATATAGCTTAAAAAAAGAAGCCATCATATTGATAGCTTAGGAGTTTTGTTCATCTAACAGTTCAAGAATCCGTTCCAGGTCATCTTTCGAGAAAAATTCAATTTCAATTTTTCCTTTGTTTTTGGATTGCTTGATATTTACCGTCGTGCCAAAACGTTCACGCAGAGAGGTTTCCCTTTCGCGAATAAAAACATCTTTTGTTTGCTGTTCTTTTGTTTCACGTGGAACAATTTCATTCAACTGTTGTATCAATTGTTCTAACTGACGGACATTCAGTCCTTCTTTAAGCGTCTTTTCAACGAGAAATGGAAGTTTATCCTTTTTTCTTAACCCAAGCAGCGCCCGTCCATGGCCCATCGAAATCTTTCCTTCTGAGATGAGCTCCTGAATTTTTGGCGGCAATGATAAAAGGCGGATATGGTTGGCTAGATGCGGACGGCTCTTGCCCAGTCTTTTTGCCAATTCCTCCTGAGTCAACTTCAGCTTCTCCATTAATGTCTGGTAGGCAGTGCCTTCTTCAATCGGATTCAAATCCTCGCGCTGAAGATTTTCAAGGACTGCAAGCTCCATCATCTGCTGTTCGCTCAATTCACGGACAACTGCCGGCACCTTATCTAGGTTCGCTTCTTTAGCAGCCCGGAAACGTCTTTCTCCCACGACAATTTCAAAGCCTTTAATTGTCTTTCTTACAATGATAGGCTGTAAAATGCCATGCTCAAGAATCGATAGTTTTAATTCCTCAATCGCTTCTTTTTGAAAGACTTTCCGCGGTTGGTATGGATTAGGTCTTAGTTCTTTTATGCTGATTTCCTGGATTTTTTCCTCTTGCTCAATTTCCATGCTAAAAAAAGCAAGAGGAAAAAATCCAGGAAA
>DMSR01000247.1 GCA_003457145.1 Bacillus sp. (in: firmicutes) | reverse complement strand
GCTCAGGCAATTCTTCATTGTATGCTGAAGCTGTGGGACTTGAACCAGATGAGTTATTTGAACAATACAAAGCGGAGATCCCAGCTACATACAATGAAGAATTGCCTGAGCACCTCTCGCGGGTTCAGACAAGGAGAGGTATATCGCCTGATTCATCGAAAATCTTTGATATACTTCCCAAAATATTAATTGGTGTTTTCATAGTTGGTGCTATAGCTATAATATGGTATTTGATTGTCCAGAGTGCTGGTAATGATTCGAAAGAACCGGCTGACACAGGAGAAGGCCGGACAACGGTTGAAGAACCGGAAGAGATTGCGGATGATGAAGGTAAAGAAGACGAAGCTGGTGTATCTGATGATAATGCAGGGGAAGAACCTGCAGAGGAAGAAGCGGAGCCGGAAATCCCAGCCCAGGACCTAAGTATGGTCAGCACGAGCGGAAGCAATACGGTCTATGAATTGAAAAATACCGATAAATTCATCGTGAAAATTGTTTCTTTAGGACGGACATGGGTCAGTGTTAAAAACGGGGCAGGCAAAACTTATTTTGGTGAAGAGTTGAATAAAGATGCGAAAGTCAGCGAGTCTGCTGACCTGACAAACGATACACAGGCTCTGATTAAAGTCGGCTTTGCTCCAGATACCGAAATCTATATAAACGACCAGAAACTGGAATATGCCATACCTCCTTCCGATGCTATGACCCAGAATATTACAATCAATTTTGTTAAGTAAGATTTGATTTAATTGCCCGTATGGACTATTGTTTATACGGGCTAAAATTGTAATAATCATCTCTGATGATGCCGTTTCGCATTACATAACCATGCTTGTGTTATAAGGGGGGGGGGTTAACATTGGCGGCAGGTTTCTTTCGTTAATATATATTGCTTTGCACACAAAGTTACAAACAGGCTACTGGATTTTACTGTTTTTTCTGTTCCTTGGGCGGCAATACATTTAAAGAAAGGAAGTTCTGCTAGTGGTGAACCAGAATGAGAGCAACAAACAGCCTTGTAAAAAATAATACATAAATGAATTGAATGCGGATTATTTGACCTTCGCAATTTTTCACCTTGGAGGAAAAGAATATGAATTTGCCAAATAAAATTACAATCTCACGGATATTCATGATTCCATTGTTCATGATTGTAATGCTAGTCCCGTTTTCATGGGGAGAGATTAGACTTCTGGGTGCTGACATGCCGGTTACACATCTGGTTGGAGCGCTGATTTTTATCATCGCCTCGACGACTGATTGGGTTGATGGTTATTATGCACGCAAATATGACCTGGTGACGAATCTTGGAAAGTTTCTGGATCCACTTGCTGATAAATTATTAGTGTCTGCTGCACTTGTCGTGCTGGTTGATCTTGAGCTTGCAGCTTCATGGATTGTAATTGTGATCATCAGCAGGGAGTTCGCTGTAACAGGGCTTAGGTTAGTTCTTGCAGGCGGCGGTGAAGTGGTTGCCGCAAATAACCTTGGGAAAATTAAAACTTGGGCACAAATTGTTGCGATTTCAGCTCTCCTGCTTCATAACATCATTTTCGAGCTAGTATCTATTCCTTTTGACGACATAGCACTTTGGGTGGCAATGTTCTTTACGATTTGGTCCGGCTGGGACTATTTTGATAAAAACAAGCAGGTATTCTTAAGCTCAAAATAAGAGGGCACCAGGGGGAAAACAGATGAATGCAGAAATAATTGCTGTGGGCTCGGAATTGCTTTTAGGCCAGATAGTCAATACCAATGCCAGATTCCTGTCGAGACAGCTTGCTGATCTTGGCATAAACGTTTACTATCATACCGTTGTCGGTGACAATCCTGATAGGTTAAGGGAAGCGATGAAGGTTGCCGAGCAACGTGCGGAATTCATTCTTTTTACTGGAGGGCTCGGCCCGACAAAGGATGATTTAACTAAAGATACAATTGCAGCTCAGCTTGGCAAAGAGCTTATCCTGGATCAGGAAGCGATGCGGTCCATCGAACTTTATTTTGAAAAGACAAATAGAATCATGACTGAAAACAACCGGAAGCAGGCCCTTGTCATTGAAGGCTCCGTTATACTGAATAATGATAACGGAATGGCACCGGGAATGTTCCTGGCAACCAAAACTCACAAGTATATGCTTCTCCCGGGACCTCCATCCGAAATGGAACCGATGTTCATGAAGTATGGACAGGAAGCGATCGCCAGTATGTTTGGCAGACAGGCGAAAATCGAATCTAGAGTCCTGCGCTTCTTCGGGATTGGAGAGGCAGCCCTTGAGGCGAAAATTGAAGATTTGATAGATGGCCAGAGCAACCCTACAATTGCGCCTCTAGCAGGAGACAGTGAGGTTACATTGAGGTTGACGGCTAGGGATGGTGACACCGAATCGGCGCAATCGCTCATTGATGGTGTTGAAGCTGGAATTATGTCCCGTGTCGGCGGATTTTTTTATGGGTATGGGGAGACGTCGCTGATTGCTGAGTTATCGAAGCTTCTAAAAGAAAGGAATCTTACCATTTCAGCCGCCGAGAGTTTAACTGGAGGAATGTTCCAGCAGGAACTTACCGCCATGTCGGGGGCAAGCAGCTTTTTCAAAGGCGGTATTGTCTGTTATTCGAATGAAGCGAAAGTGGAACTGGCCAAAGTTAATCCAAAAACGCTTGAACAACATGGTGCGGTAAGCAATGAATGTGCAAATGAATTGGCTGCAAATGCCTTAAGTCTGCTAAATGCTGATATCGGCATCAGTTTTACTGGTGTTGCTGGACCGGACCAGCTCGAAGGACATCCCGCTGGTACAGTTTTTATAGGGATTCTCATAAAAGGACAGCCGGTTCATTCAGAAAAGCTTTTACTCGGTGGAACCCGGAAAGCAATAAGGGCACGCGCAGTAAAATATGGCTGCTATTTATTGCTTAATAGATTGTCAGAAACACGGAAGCCTTAGGCTTCCGTGTTTTTAATATATTGATCTGGTAAATTTGACTGTTGATTATCATTCCAGGCTCTTCGCATTCCGCGGGCCTGGGGCTGGCGCTGAACCTCCTCGTCGCGAGCTCCTGGGGGGCTCACCTGACGAGCTGAGCCCGCAGGAGTCAACGCACCTTCCATTACAATCAACAGGATAGTAAAAATCGACATTGGGCTTTAACAGATTATAAGTATAAGCTTTATGCACTAAGGTTAGAGTCCGGCTTAGCGCCTACCCCTCGAGACACTTCGTTCCGCTCACTTTTTACGGGTTTCTTATTCATTGCTTTCTTCAAGAGAACGGCGTGGAACGAAGCAGAGTACTGGTGGTGCTTAATGAAAAATCATCACCTTTCTTGAGAAGGCGGATTTCTTATGAAAACTGGTTTTTGTAGGAGTTATCCTTTTGAAAAATTTAATAAACCACCATTGAAATTTAATTTTTGCAGTTATTCAAGTGATAAAAAAAACGAATGAATGTTCGTTTTTTTAGTGGACAAACCCTCTTGGAAAAGGTATAGTAATAGTAGGTTTTAAATATGAGATTTGCGGGCAGGTAGTATGCCGTTCGTTTTTATATAAAAGGAGGAAAATTGAGTGAGTGATCGTCAAGCTGCATTAGATATGGCGTTAAAACAAATTGAAAAGCAATTTGGTAAGGGTTCGGTTATGAAATTGGGAGAGAAGACAGATACAAAGATTTCTACTTCTCCAAGTGGTTCACTAGCATTGGATGTTGCTTTAGGAATAGGCGGATATCCTCGCGGACGAGTTGTTGAGATATATGGTCCTGAAAGCTCAGGTAAAACGACTGTAGCCCTGCATGCGATTGCTGAAGTACAGGCTAATGGCGGACAGGCTGCATTCATTGACGCAGAACATGCTCTTGATCCTGTATACGCACAAAAGCTCGGTGTAAATATTGATGAACTGCTTCTATCACAGCCAGATACGGGCGAACAGGCTTTGGAGATTGCTGAAGCGCTGGTACGAAGTGGAGCGATTGATATTATCGTTATTGACTCTGTTGCTGCACTCGTACCAAAGGCTGAAATCGAAGGTGAGATGGGTGACTCCCACGTCGGCCTGCAGGCCCGTTTGATGTCACAGGCATTGCGTAAGCTTTCCGGCGCGATCAATAAGTCCAAGACTATCGCCATCTTCATTAACCAGATTCGTGAAAAAGTCGGTGTTATGTTCGGTAATCCTGAAACAACACCGGGTGGACGTGCTTTGAAGTTCTATTCAAGTGTTCGTCTTGAAGTCCGCCGTGCGGAAACCTTGAAGCAGGGCAATGACATGGTAGGAAACAAAACAAAGATCAAGGTCGTTAAGAATAAGGTTGCTCCTCCGTTCCGTGTAGCCGAGGTTGATATCATGTACGGTGAAGGGATTTCTAAAGAGGGTGAAATCATCGATATGGGGTCTGACCTGGATATTGTTCAAAAGAGCGGTTCTTGGTATTCATATAATGAAGAGCGCCTTGGCCAGGGACGAGAAAACGCGAAGATCTTCCTTAAGGAAAATCCATCGATTCGTCTTGAAGTCCAGAAGAAAATCCGTAATCATTACGGTCTGGATGGGGAGTTTACAGTTACTGAAAGTGAAGATCAGGAAGAATTAGCACTGGATTAATAGTTTTTAAGTTTTGCCATTATTGTCGATTTCTCATCCTGATGGAGCGAAAGTCCTCAGTAAGGATTCACACAGCCTAATTTTAATATACAAATAAGGTCTCCTGGTGCTCAGGAGACCTTGTTTGGCTTAATAATCAAAGGTTGAATAGAGACTTAAATAAGAGATGAATTAGATTAATCTTCTGCTTTTATTGGAATTCAAAGAATTTTTGATAAAAAGGATTCAAAACCTTATGGGACAAACCCTTGACAATAAAATTTGGCAGCTTTACAATTAAAAATGTATATTTTACATTTTCATGGTATTAAAAACGTTTAAAAGCATTAGAGCTGTATATTGATGCTTGTAACAATGTACATGCCGACACTTTAAAAAACGTAACACAAGTTCATAGCAAGAGGAGGTGAAAATGATGGATCCAATTATTTTGATCATCTCCATTTTGCTTGGCCTATTGATCGGTGCAGTTGTTGGCTATTTTTATCGTAAATCCGTTGCGGAAGCAAAAATTGCAGGTGCCAGAAATGCTGCTGAGCAGATTATTGAAGATGCGAAGCGTGATGCAGAGGCTAGGAAAAAGGAAGCCCTGCTAGAGGCTAAGGATGAAATTCACAAACTGCGCACTGAAGCAGAACGTGAAGTTCGTGAACGAAGAAATGAACTGCAAAAACAAGAAAATCGTTTATTGCAAAAAGAGGAAAATCTTGATCGTAAAGATGATTCGTTGAATAAACGCGAGAATCTTCTAGAGAGAAAAGATGACGCTCTTTCCAAAAGACAACAGCATATTGAAGAGATGGAAAGCAAAGTGGACGAGATGGTACGAAATCAGCAGGCTGAAATTGAACGCATCTCGGGCTTAACGCGTGATGAGGCTAAATCCATCATTTTGGAACGTACTGAGCAAGAACTGGCTCATGACATTGCTTTAATGATTAAGGAAAACGAAAACAGGGCGAAAGAGGAATCCGATAAAAAAGCGAAGGAAGTTCTTTCACTTGCCATCCAGCGATGCGCAGCTGACCATGTTGCTGAAACAACTGTGTCAGTCGTAAACCTTCCGAATGATGAAATGAAGGGACGCATTATCGGTCGTGAGGGACGGAATATCCGTACCCTGGAAACGTTAACGGGAATTGACCTCATTATTGATGACACTCCGGAAGCTGTAATTCTTTCCGGTTTTGATCCAATCAGACGTGAAACAGCCCGTTTAGCTCTGGAAAAGCTTGTACAAGATGGCCGTATTCATCCGGCGCGAATTGAGGAAATGGTCGAAAAGGCACGCCGTGAAGTGGATGAGCACATTCGTGAGGTTGGGGAACAGACAACCTTTGAAGTGGGTGTTCACGGGCTGCATCCAGACCTAATCAAAATTCTTGGCCGCTTGAAGTACAGAACTAGCTACGGACAGAATGTTCTAAAGCATTCAATAGAGGTAGCTCAGTTGTCCGGATTGCTTGCTGCAGAGTTAGGTGAAGATGAAACATTAGCTCGCCGTGCAGGACTACTGCATGACATCGGAAAGGCGATTGACCATGAAGTTGAGGGAAGCCACGTTGAAATCGGGGTTGAACTTGCTACTAAGTATAAGGAGCATCCTGTTGTAATCAATAGTATAGCTTCTCACCATGGCGATACAGAGCCTACCTCAGTCATTGCGGTACTCGTTGCTGCTGCAGATGCCTTGTCAGCGGCTCGACCTGGTGCTAGAAGTGAAGCGCTTGAAAACTATATTAGACGCCTTGAAAGATTGGAAGAAATCTCTGAATCTTATGAAGGTGTTGAAAAATCGTTTGCAATCCAAGCGGGCAGAGAAATCAGGATTATGGTAAGGCCTGATCAAATTGATGACTTGCAGGCGCACCGCCTCGCTCGTGATATCCGCAAGAAAATCGAAGAAGAGCTCGATTATCCGGGGCATATCAAGGTCACAGTCATCCGTGAGACACGGGCAGTCGAATACGCAAAATAAAGCGGTGCTTATGCACCGCTTTTTCTTTTGTCATCTCTATGCAAGTTGAAGTCATCCAGGGGAGGTTAGCTGGCCAAGTTATTTAGGAATTTTGAGGGAAGTACACTAGTGATTGACCCAGTCTGTATCTTTTTGTGTAAATCTTATCATACTCATGGGTTTTCATCTTAAGCCAATAGTATGTTACAATCTTAGCTAAATAAATTTATTCAAGACGGGAAAGTGAATGCATTGAGAATTTTATTTGTAGGAGACGTAGTAGGTTCTCCCGGTCGCGATATGGTAACAGAATACTTGCCAAAACTAAAGGAAAAGTATCGTCCAACTGTGACAATAATTAATGGTGAAAATTCCGCCAGCGGGAAAGGAATTACTGAAAAGATTTATCGGCAATTTCTTGAGCAGGGAGCCCAGGCTGTAACGCTTGGCAACCATGCATGGGACAACCGGGAGATATTTGAATTTATCGATCAAGCTAAATATCTAGTAAGGCCAGCCAATTTTCCAGAGGAAGTTCCAGGGAAAGGGATCGTCTATTTAAAAGTTAACCAGGATGAGCTTGCTATTATCAATTTGCAGGGCCGCACGTTTTTAGCACCGATTGATTGTCCTTTTAAGAAGGCTGATGAGCTGATTGCTGAGGCAAGTAAAAGGACACCGTTAATCTTTGTGGATTTCCATGCAGAGGCGACGAGTGAAAAGCAAGCGATGGGCTGGTACCTTGATGGGAAAGTTTCGGCTGTAATTGGCACTCACACACATGTTCAGACGGCAGACCAGCGCATCTTGCCGCAGGGAACTGCATATCTCTCTGATGTAGGAATGACTGGGCCTTATGATGGCATCCTGGGTGTTGAGAGGGAAGCGGTGCTTAAGAGATTCTTAACGAGTCTTCCAGTAAGGTTTGAAGTCGCCAAGGAGGGTCGCAATCAGCTATCCGCTGTAGTCATCGACCTCGATAAGAAGACAGGAAAGGCTTTAAAGATACAGACTACGTTAGTTAATGATGACCACCCGCTGTATACATAGGCTGATTCGACGGTAGAGTGCTTTCTTTGAATAGTAATAAACTCTTAATGCTTTTAGATTAGATATTTTTCAAATAATTAAGTCTCTTTTTTGAAGTGGCGGGTCATATGTAGGCTTCCTCCTGAATATAGTAGCAGTGGAAACAACTAAACTGGATGTCCAATAAGGCATTCAGGAACGGGACATTTAAGGAGGAGCCAGGAATGGACATATTAAAAGTTTCAGCAAAATCTAACCCTAATTCAGTAGCTGGTGCCCTGGCAGGTGTTATTCGAGAACGAGGAGCTGCTGAAATTCAAGCTATTGGAGCAGGTGCGTTAAACCAATCCGTTAAAGCAGTCGCTATTGCAAGAGGATTTGTAGCCCCAAGTGGAATTGATTTAATTTGTATACCAGCATTTACAGACATAAAAATTGATGGGGAAGAACGAACTGCCATAAAGTTAATTATCGAGCCAAGATAACTACTTTTAAGGCACGTTTTTTATTAAACAAAAATCCTGTTTATTCTTTTGAATAGACAGGATTTTTGTTATACTTTAAGAGACTTAAACTTTGTTTAGGTAGATTACGATTTAAAATGCAATTATCAAGTTTTGAAAACTGATGCTAAAAAACAAACTAGATATTTGCAGGATTTTATCGATTAATGGTGAAATCATTATATGTAACAAACTATTTTATTGTTTAAAAACTAAGGGGATCCCTATTAGGAAAAGCGAGTGATGCTATGGCTTAACAAAGACTTATTCATTCAATACGAAGGATGGTAGTCTTTTTTGTAAACGCTTACTAAATAGATCGGTGAAGTCTATTGAAAACATTTACGTTATCTCCTTACTAGTGTAGGTGTAAAGGGGAACTGATTTACATTTTATTGCATCATAAACATATAACTCTCAATCTGTTGAATTTAATTTAAATACATATCTTGTGTTGCGATAATACCTATCGCTCTATAATAATGTTAAATAGGGTATAGGACTGCACTTAAGCTTAGTTTGAAGCTAGGTTTTATAAACTTCATTTAGGAATATTAGGTAATATATTTATTCTAAATTGAATGAAAAATTGCTTGATTTTTCCGTATTTTAGGTCTATCATTGTAATCGTTCGAACTATTAACAAATTTGTCACATTTTATTTTAGGTTAACAATGTAATAGTGACATTAGACATTGTCATTTACCAAAAGGGGTGGAGAACATGATCAATCAACTTTCTTGGAAAGTTGGAGGACAACAAGGGGAAGGTATTGAAAGTACCGGAGAAATATTTGCTATAGCACTAAATCGACAAGGCTATTATCTTTACGGTTACCGTCATTTTTCTTCTCGTATTAAAGGCGGTCATACGAACAACAAAATTCGTGTAAGTGCAAAAGCTATTAACTCAATTTCCGATGATTTAGATATACTAGTGGCGTTTGATCAAGAAACAATTGATGTAAATATTCACGAATTAAGAGAAGGTGGAGTTGTCATTGCAGACTCTAAATTCAACCCGAAACTTCCAGAAGGTGCAAAAGGAACTATGTATGCGGTTCCATTTACAGATATAGCAAGTGAGTTAGGAACTACTTTAATGAAAAATATGGTAGCAGTAGGTGCTTCAAGTGCAGTCCTTGGTTTAGCTCCTGAGGCATACCGTGAAGTAGTAGAAGAAATCTTTTCACGTAAAGGCAGTTCAGTTGTAGAAAAGAATATGGAAGCCATTAAACGTGGCTCAGAATACTTAAATGAGCAAGCAGGTGGACAAATTCAATCATTTGAGCTTGAAAAAGCTGATGGTAAGAAGAGAATGTTTATGATTGGTAATCATGCGATTGCACTTGGTGCTCTTGCAGGTGGAGCTAGATTTATGCCAGCATATCCAATTACACCGGCTTCAGAGATTATGGAATACTTAACAAAGAAATTACCTGAGTTTGGTGGAGCTGTTATCCAAACAGAAGATGAAATTTCTGCTTGTACAATGGCAATCGGTGGAAACTACGCTGGTGTCCGAACGTTAACTGCATCAGCAGGTCCTGGTCTTTCATTAATGATGGAAGCAATTGGGTTAGCAGGAATTACTGAAATTCCTTTAGTTATTGTTAATACACAACGTGGTGGTCCAAGTACTGGCTTACCAACTAAGCAAGAGCAATCTGACTTAATGGCGATGATCTACGGGACACATGGTGAAATTCCAAAAGTAGTTATTGCACCTAGTACTGTAGAAGAAGCGTTCTATGATAGCGCTGAAGCGTTTAATATTGCAGAAGAATATCAATGTCCTGTTATTATTCTTACAGACTTAGCTTTATCTCTAGGAAAACAAACGGTTGAGCCGCTTGACCATAATCGTCTGCAAATTCGTCGAGGTAAGCTTGATTTAAATGCTGAGCTTCCTGATTTAAATGGTGAGTACTTCAAACGTTATGAAGTAACTGAGGATGGACTTTCGCCACGTGTAGTACCTGGAATGAAGAATGGTATCCACCATGTTACAGGTGTTGAACATAACGAACAAGGAAAACCATCGGAAGATCCAACTAATCGTATAAATCAAATGAATAAGCGTTTAACTAAGCTTAATACATTACATGAGACTTTCTCTAATC
>DMSR01000540.1 GCA_003457145.1 Bacillus sp. (in: firmicutes) | reverse complement strand
TTCTTCCCAGCTGACTGATTGAAATAAAGGCAGAAACATATCGAGATTACGGACATAACCTAATGCAACCAAAGCCTTTAAAGCCCGTACTCTTTCTTCACCAGAACTGATTGAAAACACAGTTTCCGAAAATTGTATATACTTAAGATCCTTTTTCAGACCAGTAAGATCGAGGATGGCAAATTTAAGCTGCGGCTGGCATGAGTGATAACCCAGCAGAAATTGGTCGAAACCTTTATCCCTTAAGCGAAACAGGATGTTTCGGTACTCAAGGTATGAAAGCTCTTCGTATTCTCTCGTTAATAATTCAAACATATGTGCAGACTGGAATTGAGATAAAATGGTAAGAACTCTAATTTTTTCCTCTTTCGAGACTTTCCTCCGAATCAATAACCCAAGCACATCCTCCTTCAATCCAGCAATATCAAAGGCTTCAACATGATAAAGAGCATTCATCCTTGTACTCCAATTCATGCTCTTCAAATTTTTTCGATAATGTCCCATCAAATGGCTTTCCGCCAGTTTTTTTAGATTGCTTTTTTCCTCACTGCCCTCAAGGATTTCTGCATAGTGGCTAAGTAATTCCTCAACTGCGCCTTTTTTCGCATATGAGTCTGCCTGCAAGGAACGAAGGAATTCACCACTGAAGATCGATTGAACAATCTTATCATTCAATTTATTTTTATAACTTTCGACTCTCTTACGATGTCTATTTTCAAATACCTTCCTGCCAATTAAATAAAGCAGCAAAACGAGGAGGGTCCCAGACAACAATACAAAGGTGGTAATTAGAAAATGAATTTCATCTTTGATCATCTAGAACATCCTTTTAATCAGCCTTTGGATTCTTGCCTGCAGCTCCGTAATACTGAATGGTTTCGTGACATAATCATCTGCTCCAAACTTTAGGGCCCTGGCAATATCATATTCAGTCTTTCTTCCTGTAAGCATCAAAACATGGACTCGATCTGCATGTTCGGTGTGCTTCACCTTGTGAAGAACTTCGATTCCATCCATGACGGGCATCACACCATCAAGAATGAGAAAATGCTTGCCTTTTTGATCCAATCGTCCGGAATCGAAGAACTTCTGACCGTTTTCATAGGATTCAATATTGAGCAGAACTTGGCTCATATCCATATTTTGCAGCACCTTGACGAGCAGCGTCCTTATTATGGCATCATCATCGATGACTGACACATTGAGAATTTTATTTGTTTTCTGCATTGTTTCATTAGCACTTTCGACATTTGCTCTGCCTATGGCCTTCGCTTCGTACAGAGCTTTGTCTGCTATTTTTAGAACCTCCTGGACGCTCTCCTCAGGAGTGCTTGCCATATAAACACCAGCTGAAAAGGTGATTTGGAAGGTTTCGCCTTGTTCTTCAAAAATAATTTTTGAAAATCGGTCAAGGATTCGCGTGATCACTTCCTTTGCCTCATCATCGGTTGTCTTAGGGAAAAGGACAACGAACTCCTCTCCTCCGTACCTGAACACAGTATCTGTACTCCTTATGTTTTCCTTTAAAAATGTCGCAAAAGCTTCAAGAACCCTATCGCCCGTTAAATGTCCATATGTATCATTGATACGCTTGAAATAATCAAGGTCCAGCAGCGAAATAGAAAAAGGGGATCCCGAACGTTCATACTCCTTAATTTGTCTTTCCAAAAGGTCATATAAAAATCTGCGGTTATATACTTGAGTCAGTTCATCAATCAATACCGATTGATCAAATATTTGTTTTTTTTCCAATTGACGATTGACCCTGACAAGAAATTCTTCTATATCAATTGGCTTCTCTATGAAATCATCAGCGCCCATTTTATAAGCATTCACCCTTGTCTGACGATCATTCTGGTTACTTGTGATTATCTTAGGTATGAATTGTTTATGGTTATGCTGCTGGATATCCGCCAATAATTGAAAACCAACTTTAGAGTGTAAATCCACGTTGATTATCAGGCAATCTGGGTGAAGGTCATAGTATTGGGATGCTGCCTTTTCCGGTTCTGTATTAGCAATCACCATCCAGCCTTTCGCCTCCAATGCGTCTTTCAGGAGAATCAGCATAGAGACATCGTCATCAATGATCTGGACCAAAGGAACATCTCCACAATACGGTTCCTCCTTTATCAGTTCTGTATCCTGGAAATGTTCATATTCGTAACTGAGGCTGATTAATTCAAAGAGAAAACTCCTAAGGTCATTCTTCTCCCAGGACTTTTTCTCACATGCTTCAAGCTGTTCAATCAGTTTTGACGAGACAAGGAATAACCCTCCAAGCTGAACAGTGCCTGAGGTTCCTTTGATTGAGTGTAAGAAGCGGTAAACCTCATCATATCCCACTAAATCCTGTTCATTGTTATCAAACCAATGAGACATTTGCTTTTTGATTTTTTCTAATAATAAATCTTGGTATCTTTCTATTGACATAGTTGATCACCTCGTAAATTACCTAGTGCCTTCTTTTTGATCTTTTATTATTTCTCCAATAGAGTTAAATCCGCTTTTGGTTTTTCAAAGTCTTTAAGGTTTTTTAAAAATCAGGAGCAGCCTGAAAAGCGACAATCACCTCAAAAAACACCTTCTAAAGAGCCTGATAGGGACCAGGAATAAATGCCTATTCATATAGTAGGTCTTAATACGATTATATATCAATAATTGATCTGCAGGATGACAAATATCGACATGAATTATTTTCCTGTTTATTCCTTCAGAGTTTTTTGTCCTAGTTTGACAGCATACATAGTCAATCTGTATTCTAACAAATGGTTTGTAATCAAAAATGAAACTCTTCTCTAATTATGACTCTTTTCATAAATTTAGTTGCTTTTAGATTTCAAGAATCAAAAGTGGTTTATGGATTCCTACATTTTTGACTTCTCTTTTTATCAATTGCACCCTGAAAAGCAATAATCCATTCAAATACAGTTTTTTATTTATTGAAGTTCTCCCATCCACCCATTAAAATAGGTAAAAAGTACTATAATCACGACTGGAGACTGATCATGAATCTGCTGACAGTGCTTGTATTGAACTTACTATTTATCCTTATCAGCACCTTTGTTTATCAATCTATTTTTGTGGGACGCTTTCAAAACTTTTATCAGAAGTTCTCAAGACTATCACTGATTATCTTGGCGGCCATACAGATTCTTTTTGGATGTCTTTTTCTCTAATGGCATCAGAACATTTTATGTTTGACTTGCGGCTGATTCCTGTTGTGCTTGGAGGATTATATGGAGGGCCTGCTGTAAGTATTATTCTATTTATCCTTGCAGCAGCAGCCAGGATCCCATTCGGCGGGAGTGGATTTTGGGTATTCTTTTTCAATACACTCACGATTACTGTCTTTGTATGGTACATATCTATTAATTTCGTAAAATATTCCCTGGTCAAAAAGCTATATTCTGTTGTCGGGATAGCTGTTTCTTTTACAATATTACTCTTTCTGATGAAGACAGCTATATTAAACGAACCCTCAGAACTTATATTTATCTTAATATATGGAGTCGCCCTTACAGTTGGATTTATAATTGTCACTTATTTTGTGGAGATTACAAGACAAAATTATTTCCTTCATAGAGCAATGATTCATTCTGATAAATTTGAAGTTGTTTCACAGCTGGCAGCAAGTGTGAGCCATGAGGTCCGTAATCCGCTGACTGTAACAAGAGGGTTTTTGCAGATGCTTAAAGACCCATCACTCCCAGAAGATAAACGTTTATTTTACCTGAATACAGCGATTGAGGAACTTGACCGTGCTGAGACAATCATTAAGGATTACCTGACTTTTGCGAAACCACACCATGAACAAACAACCGCCATCTGTATCAATGAAGAAATCAATAAAGTACTTGAACTGATCATGCCATACGCCAACCACTTTTCAGTGGAGATCATAAAAGACTTCAGGCATGGACTCTATGTTTCCGGTGAAGCCCCAAAGTTCCATCAATGCATCCTGAATCTGATCAAAAATGGAATCGAAGCTATGCCTGAAGGTGGTAATCTCGTAATTAGCTGCCTTGAAAAAGATGGCCGCTTTGCAGAGATTACAATCAAGGATACAGGATGTGGAATGTCAGCAACCCAATTGGCTCTGCTGGGCAAGCCTTATTTTTCTACCAAAGCGGAAAAAGGGACAGGGTTGGGAATGATGGTGGTTTATAAGATTATCAATGAAATGGGCGGAACGGTAAAGGTGAGAAGTAACCTAAATAGAGGAAGCGAATTTATAATCACCCTTCCGCTTTTACATATTGGAGTTTAAATAGAAAAAAAACGGGAGATGCGTGTTTCTCCCGTTTTTCTTGTATTGCAGGTTGATTCAGAACGAACAAATACACACATTCGCTTTCATCTCATAAAAGCCAATCACTCTTCTATCAGGTTCAATACAGGTACATCTCTTTCCACATCTGGTTCTGCCTTTGAGTATATCCGAGCCATTTTCGTATTCTCGTCGACATGCTGGATGATGACCTGCATCCCTTCATATGAAACATTGAACATTTCAGCTGATTCGGCGATTTCTTTAGCACGGCCTACATTCATATCTTGCCCTTCCTCCTTTTTATAAGGCTCTTTCGTTAAAAGCTTTGGAAAACTCATTTTCTTCGCAACAGCAGTCTTAAATGACAATCATAATTTATGCCTTTTTATGCTTTGTTATCCAAGTCTCTTTTCGTAGCCTTTTTACCTTTGTATCCAATAGTAAAAATCGCTCCTGCAATTCTACATTTTCATTGTTTAAGAACCTATAGGCATGAGCTCAGGTTCCAATTAGAAACAAGGAAATGCCTCTGTTTGCGGAAAAACAATAATGACGAAACAGGAAAAAGGAATCTATACCTTAAACTTCATTGGAATGATACTCGCCTTTTTTAAGGCTTCAAAGAAAATCACGATAATAGGCCCAATAAAAACCCCGGCAAGTCCCATCAGCTTAAAGCCTATGTACATGCTGATTAATGAGGCAAGAGGGGATATCCCCAAACTGGAAGAATAGACTTTTGGCTCGATGACTCTTCGGACAACCGTAATCACTAAGAAAAGAATAATCAATCCAAATCCAAGAAAACTGTTATCCTGTATAAGGGCAATCACCGCCCACGGAATCAAAATTGAACCTGTTCCAAGAATCGGCAAAATATCGACAATCACTATCAATAAAGATAAAAGGACAGTGAAGCGTACACCGAGAATACCTAAACCTGCCATGGCCATAATAAAGGTGACTAAACTAAGGATTGCCTGGGCTTTTAAGAAGCCAAGCCCTGCTTTGTTCAATTGGCTGCCAACAAGAAATACCTTTTGCCTTGTCTGATCCTTCAAAAAGGATTCAAGCTTCAATTTAAGCTTAGGCAATTCAAGGCTGAACATGAACAGTGCTATTAAATAAATCAGGAACTCAATCAGAAATCCTGGAATGGCCGTCAATAGATTGATCAGACTCGCAATCAACTGTTGTAAAAATGTATCTAAAGTATTGATATTTGATTCAATTGTATTATCGACTTGTGCAATAACCTCAGGCGGGAAATTTTTAGAGTAAAATTCCCACTTTCCTGCTAGCGGCAAAATGGCCGACTGATAGAAATCTTCGAGGGTCGGTGTCCGTTTTGATAAGGCTACCGCTTGATGGGCAATAATAGCAATAAAATTATACCCAATCACACCGATCAGCAGAACATAACCAATGAAAACGGCCATCACTGCCTGTATCCTCCTAAAAGAAAATTTATTGATTAACCAGGTGACCATTCCCTCGAGCATAATTGCTGTTAAAAATGCAAAAATAAGCGGAAGGCTGTATGGAATAAGAAAAAGAGTGATCACTGCGATGACAGCAGTCCATACCCATTGGTTTGACATATGTTTTTTACTCTCCTCTAAAACTGCAGCTGAATTAACGATACAAAAATAACTATAAACCATCTTGTTTTCTATAGCCATTATTTAATTAAGGATGCTACTAAACCATCGGATTCTTATTGGAAATTGGATGGTGAATTTCTTAGGAATCTCAGGGTATAAAGAAGGAAAAGATCAATAAGGAGGAGCTATGGGAGACAGACAGGTTTTCACTCCATTGAAAGATGAATACTTTCAGCAGCCGACCCTTCAGCTTGCAGCCTCATTGCTGGGCTGTCTTCTTGTAAAAGAAACTGATGAAGGAATTGCTGCCGGGGTCATTGTGGAAACAGAAGCATATATCGGACCGTTGGACCAGGCTGCCCACAGCTACAAAGGCCGGAGAACCAAGCGGACTGAAATCATGTTTCATCAGTCTGGGCTGACTTATACTTATTTAATGCATACCCATTGCCTTTTCAATGTCGTCAGTGGCTGGGCAGGAAGCCCGGAAGCGATTTTAATCAGGGGCGTGGAGCCAGTGGCAGGCATTGATCTGATGGTGAAACGGCGAGGGCTGCCAGATTCGGTAAATCTAACTAACGGTCCTGGCAAGTTAACGAAAGCACTTGGAATAAATATGAATGATTATGGGCATCCCTTAACAAAGGCTCCGCTTTTCATCGCTAAAGGCAGCAAGCCTGAAAGCATTTCTGCCGGAAAGAGAATTGGCATTGATAACTCTGGCGAAGCCAAAGATTATCCTTGGCGCTTTTGGGTCACAGGGAATCGGTTTGTGTCCAGGCACCAAAAAGCAGTTGAAGTTTTCTTGCCTAACCAAAGAGGATAAGTATGTTTAGGAGGGGAAAAGATGAAAAAAGCGATATTTCTGGACAGGGATGGAGTCCTGAATGAAGTATTGTCACATCGTGTTAAATTTGTGAATCGTCCTGAGGAACTTTATCTCCTTGAGGGTGCCGCTGAAGCAGTAGCCGAACTGAGCACTGCCGGCTATGAAGTATTTGTCGTGACAAACCAGGGCGGGGTTGGACTTGGTTTTTTAAAAGAAAAACGCCTTCATGAAATACACGACCGGATGGTTGAAATGGTAAAAGAGCACGGAGGCCACATTAAGGAAGTAGCCTATTGTCCTCATAAACCAAAGGAAGGATGCGAATGCCGGAAACCAAATGAGGGCATGCTGCTTGACCTTGCCAGACGGCATGAAATCGATTTAACCAGCAGCGTGATGGTAGGTGATCATGAGCGGGATATCGAAGCAGGTAAAAAAGCGGGCTGCAAGACAGTTTTTATAGGTAATGATGAAACCAGTGCAGATGAAAAAGCTCCCACCTTAAAAAGTGCAGTACCACTGATTCTTCATCTACTTGACAGCTAAACAAAGGTTCCTTTGTTTAGCGTTTAGCAGGATAGAAAATTGGACTTTGTACTATCTCTTATCGCTCTCGTCAATTAGAGCTTCATAAAAACGCTGCCATATGACTGGCAGCGTTTTTGATTATATTTTTAATTCAATTAAAGACCGGCCAAGTTCCAGTGCCTGCCGATTAATTTCAAGTAAAGAGTGTTTTTCAGACGAAAGGACTTTTTTAAGTGCTTCTAAAATCGAATGGTCAGACAGTATCCCTGTTTCTTCCAGGAAAGCTCCAAGAAGCACCATATTGGCTACTTTCGTATTTCCGATTTCAATCGCGAGATCGGTTGCCTTAATATTCAATATCTTAATGTCTGTCCGTTTCGATGTTTTTGAAATGAGCGAAGAATTGACGATCAATAGACCGCCAGGCTTTACAATTGGTTCGAACTTCTCAAATGACGGATTGTTAAGAACTATAGCTGTAGTAGGCTGGGAAACAAGGGGCGAGCCAATTTGTTCACCGCTGACCACAACAGCACAATTGGCTGTACCTCCCCGCTGTTCAGGTCCGTAAGATGGAAGCCAGGAAACATGCTTTCCTTCTTTCATGCCAGCATAAGCAATCAGCTGCCCCATTGACATGACTCCCTGGCCGCCAAAGCCTGCAATCAGGATTTCTTCCATTATCTATCAGCCCCCTTTTGAACATCCTTGTAAACCCCCAGAGGATAGGCTGGTACCATGTTATCCTTTATCCAGCCAAGCGACTCATTAGGATCAAGTCCCCAGTTTGTAGGGCAGCTTGAAAGTATCTCAACCATCGAAAACCCAATTCCTTGTCTTTGTGTTTCAAAGGCTTTCCGAATGGCTTTTTTAGCCTTGATAATATTTGGAACATCGTGTGCCGAAACCCGTTCTATATAAGCGGTTCCGTCAAGAGTTGACAGCATCTCGCTCACCCGGATTGGAAGACCCTGAAGGCTTGCATTCCTTCCTGCAGGGCTTGTGGCTGTCTTTTGCCCGATCAGAGTTGTAGGAGCCATCTGTCCTCCAGTCATTCCATAGATCGCGTTGTTGACAAAGATGACGGTTATGTTTTCCCCTCTTGCCGCAGAATGTATTGCTTCAGCAATCCCTATCGATGCAAGGTCGCCGTCTCCCTGGTAGGTAAAAACAAATCGGTCAGGCAGGACACGCTTAATCCCCGTCGCAACAGCGGGCGCGCGGCCATGCGCGGCTTGGGTCATATCACAATTAAAGTATTCATAGGAAAGAACAGAACAGCCGACCGAAGCAACACCTACTGTATCCTCGAGTATGCCCATTTCTTCGAGTACTTCCCCAACCATCCGGTGAATAATCCCATGTGTACAGCCTGGGCAGTAATGTGTTTGGGTATCCGTAAGACCCTTCGTTTTCTCGAATACGGTTTTCATCCTCATACCTCTACACCCCCGGCTGCCTTCATGATATGTGAGTAAATCTCCTCTTGTGTTGGAACGACACCGCCAGTTCTGCCGTAAAACGATACAGGCGCTCTGCCATTAACGGCAAGCCGAACGTCCTCAACCATCTGTCCAGCGCTCATCTCGACAGAAATATATCCCTTTACCCTATCCCTCGTCTCAATAAATGGCTGTTCCGGAAATGGCCATAGAGTGATAGGGCGGATCATTCCCACCTTTACACCTTCCATTCGAGCTTGATTGATCGCATTCATGGCAATTCGCGCCGCCGTTCCATAGGCAGTGATGATATAATCTGACTCATCAGTTTCATATGTTTCATAGCGGACTTCCTGCTGCTTAATCAATGCAAACTTTTCCTGCAAGTGTGCATTATGCTTTTCAAGCGCTTCAGCATCCAGCTCAAGCGACGAGATGATCCTTGGCTTTCCGTCCCCGCGTGTTCCTGTTGTTGCCCAATCCTTCTGCACCGGCTGTCTGTCGGTCAGGGGTTTGAATTCTACCGGCTCCATCATCTGGCCAAGCATACCATCCCCAAGCAGGATGACAGGCGTCCGGTATTTATCTGCAATATCAAACGCTGTCTCTGTCAATCCAATAATCTCCTGCAGTGTTGAAGGTGCAAGGACGGGAGTATGGTAGTCCCCATGGCCTCCGCCTTTTGTTACCTGGAAGTAGTCCGACTGTGCCGGCTGGATATTCCCGAGTCCAGGACCGCCTCTGACAACATTGACAATTAGCGCTGGAAGCTCTGCTCCAACAAGATAGGAAATCCCCTCCTGCTTCAAGCTGAACCCCGGACTGGATGAGGAAGTCATTACACGTACGCCAGTTCCTGCCGCCCCATACACCATATTGATTGCCGCAACTTCACTTTCCGCCTGTAAAAATAGACCCCCGACTTCGGGCAGACGCCTTGCCATATAGGCAACTAACTCACTTTGAGGGGTAATTGGATAGCCAAAAAAATACTTACAGCCTGCATGCACCGCAGCTTCAGCAATAACCTCATTTCCCTTCATCAGTACTTTCCCCATAGTATAATCTCCTTTGCTAAACAGTTTTCCTTATCTTCTCGGGTCGATAAACAGAAATAACAGAATCAGGACATATTTGGGCACATTTTCCGCAGCTGATACAGTGTTCCTGGTCTGTCACCTGTGCTGGTCGATATCCTTTTTCATTCACGTAATCAGCAAGAAAAATAATATTTGCCGGACAAGCTTTCACACACAGCCGGCATGATTTGCACGTCTCCTCATTAAATAAAACTCTCGGTTCCACGGTTCTTGCCTCCTTTAACTTTCCCATGGCAATTTTAAGAATCTGGAAATCGGCTTAAATGGGTGATCAGGTAAAAAGAAATCTGCCTGTGATCTTAGATGCGGCGATAAAATGGTCATCAAAAGGGGGATTTGCAGTTGTTTGGACAAATTTTTGCATAGGTCAATCCCGTTTTGTACATCTTCAATTGTCGTCTGACTGCCGACGTTCGAATTATTAAGGATTCCTGAGATTTTTAATCTTGAGGCTTTTTCAATTTTCATAAGTGTCTCAACCGCACCATCCAATGTACTGACATAAGGTCTGTTCGCATTCAAGATAAATAGAACTTCCGGATCCATTGCCTTCCAATCGTTATAGAATTGGCCTAAGGCAGTTGCTCCATCTTTATCTCCGCCCGCATCAACAATTACTATATATTCTGGATCATAGATCACTCGGTATATATCACCTGGAACAATTGGCAGGTCGGCAGATGCTAATTTCTTTGCAGGAGCAATCAACTCAATCCCATGTTCTGTAAATATAGCCCTTGCATCCCTCGCCCTGTAGTACGGATTGACAATATCCAGGTCGGCGACAGCCACTTTGTCATTTTTCTTCTTCGCCTCCAGAGCAAGATTGATGGCAATTTCCGTTTTCCCACTTCCAAAGTGGCCGGTCACGATTGTAATGTCCGCACCTTTTTCCAAGTATGTGCACCCCCCTAGTTTGAAAGCGTTTTCATTTGTTGTCAGCTTCATTATATAAATTTCCAGTTGCTTCTTCTTTGATAAATGTCACGTTTCAATCGAAAATGAAAAAAAAGAAGTTCAGGAGAGAACTTCCTTAAAGCTGCGGTTTCCCCATAGATTGTAGTCCGGAAATTCTGTCGCTTACTGAATTTAATTCTGTATTCTTTACGGTAAGAACTACAATATAAAGCTTAGGATTACCTTTTGCGGCATGTCCTGCTCACCATAAACGTCTTTTTTCAATCTCTCGCATGATGGCATTTCATAGGAGAAATCTTCCACCTTTTCAGGGATCAAGCCTTCTTGTTTCAGTGTATTGAATACGGTCTGCATGGCATCTTCTGTAGGAATGCATTCTTCTGAGCCTTCATATTTAAAACAGTCCACACAAGTCTCCACGATATTTGTATCAATCTGTTCCTGGGAAAACACTAATTTTGCGCCAGTCATCTTCTCAACTTCACGATTTTCCAATTCAATAATCGTAGTAACGTTCATTATTGGCACCTCCGTTTGTATTCCACTATCATTATAGTAATTTAAAATGCAAACAGGTGAGTTTTGCTGTTTAATTCATTTTTTATTCACATCTCTCCGACAAAAAGTTGTCAAAAACTCGATAACAAAGGGATTCTCAATACCTATCAGGGAATACCACAGCAATGCGTTTATCTATTAATATACTTTCTAAATTTCGAGTAAATATCAGGATGCTTCTTTCGCACCCTATTAAAAGGCTCTGTTACTGTCCAATGGTGCTTTTTAACATCCTGTTGATTGTAGTGGAAGGTGCATAGACTCCTGCGGGCTTAGTAGGCCAGAAGAGACTCCGCAAGAGCTTGGGCATGTCCTAATCGCTTCAGAACGGCTATTAACTGAAAAAATGAAATAGATAGACTTTGGGGAATTCAATTGACCAGATTGATAAACCCTGATACTATCACTAGTATTATTTAAATCTATTTAATTTTTCCTTGTATATGTTCAAGAATATGGCTTGAACGTTTCTACCATGCTTCCGTAAAAGGCGTGACTACAAGGGACTGTAATATATGCCATCCTTCTCGGCATTTTATTTGTCCTTTGTAGTACTCCGGCAGCATGATATGCCGGAGTTTTTTTAGTTTCAGATTTTCAAAGGACAAATATCCAGGAGGACTTCAAATGAAAGAATTTTTCCAATTTGCAGAACGAAACACAAACTACAGACAAGAAACTCTAGCAGGAATCACAACGTTTTTATCAATGGCATATATCCTTGTTGTTAACCCGATGATCCTGAGCCAGGCCGGTATGGATAAAGGCGCCGTTTTTACAGCTACCGCCCTTTCGGCTGTTATTGGTTCGCTGCTGATTGGCCTGCTCGCAAACTTTCCAATCGGTATTGCACCAAGCATGGGACTCAATTCATTTTTCACCTTTACTGTCAGCATTGGCATGGGGGTGAAATGGGAGGTGGCACTGACAGGTGTATTCGTTGCCGGGATTTTATTCGTGATTCTCAGCCTTCTTAAAATTCGTGAAAAAATCATCAATGTCATCCCGCATGACTTGAAGCATGCAATTGCTGCCGGAATTGGTTTTTTTGTTGCCTTTATCGGCCTGAAAAACGCTGGCATTATCATTGGCAGCGACGCTACATTTGTTTCGATTGGCAATTTAACTGCAGGACCCGTTCTTCTCGCCTTGTTCGGTTTTATCATAAGTGTAGTATTGATGGCACGAGGTGTGAACGGGGGCATATTCTATGGCATGGTGATTTCTACAATAGTTGGTATCACCACTGGATTAATTGATAAACCTGAAGGAATCATAGGCAAGGTTCCTGACCTGTCACCAACCTTTGGTGTTGTGTTCCTTCACCTTGGAGATATTTTCACTCCGGATGTTTTAGCCGTCATTTTTACTTTTCTTTTTGTTGCTTTCTTTGACACTGCTGGCGCCTTGATTGCGGTGGCCAGCCAGGCTGGACTGATGAAGGACAATCAAATCCCTAATGCAGGCAGGGCCCTGCTTGCTGATGCTGCTTCTGCTGTTGCCGGTTCAGTAATGGGTACTTCGACTACAGCATCATTTGTTGAATCCTCAGCGGGGATTGCTGTCGGTGGAAGGACAGGCTTCACGTCTGTCATCATCTCGGTGTGTTTTGCTGTAGCTTTGCTGTTTTCACCGATTTTATCAGTGATCACCCCTGAAGTCACAGCACCTGCACTGATTATTGTAGGCGCACTGATGGCATCAGAAATCAGCAAAATCAACTGGAGCAACCTTACCGTCATCATTCCATCGTTCGTTACAATCATCATGATGCCCCTCACCTTCAGTATTGCAACCGGAATCGCCCTCGGATTCATTCTTTATCCGTTGATGATGGCAGGCATGGGCAGGCGGAAAGAAGTACACCCGATTATGTATGTACTCGGCTTCCTATTTGTTGGCTATTTTATATATGTTTAAAATTTAGGCTCTGTTAAACTTGTCTG